>JAYEOP010000120.1 GCA_034723125.1 Bacteroidota bacterium
GAGTTTGCGGTCTGTAACTGTGCTTAATACATTTCCGAGATGCTCACTTTGTTTATGTTCTAAAGCCCTTTTCCTGTCTAATCCCATAGAAAAGGAACTTCCGCTTTGCTCCAGTATGTCTAATTTTAGGCAACCCATTGACTACAAAAGTACATATTTTTTTCTTTTCCTCAGAAAAATTTTACTCAGTGTTTTAAAAGGAAAAAGAACGGAAGAAAAGACGATTATTAATAAGTTTTTTATTTGAACGTAAAAAAAGCCGGTAATTTCTGTAAAAGCTCTTTATATTTTATCAGCATTAAAAATGCTTATTAATAAAAAAGCGTAGATGCAATCTATGCTTAGTGGGGGTCATTCCTGATGCTTGTATGTTTATTTCTTTGTTTTAAAATTATGAAACCTTCTTTCAGGATAATATTAGCTCATAAAAAAAAGATTCACAGTTTACTATAAGCCTGCCTTTTGGTATTTGATATTTGGTCGTAGTTACAAATTACGTGGGGGATTTGAAGTTTATTTATTTGCTTTTGTATTCTTCGGGAAACCAATCTAAATATCCCTTTTTCACTAACTCTTTATACAAAATAGGAATTTCAATAAATTCTACTTGCTTATCGGTAAGTTTACTGACTTTCTCGTAAAATTTCTGCTCCGAAGAAAATTTATATTCCTGTTCTTGTGCCGGTATGTGTATATACCATGTTGTATCTTGATTCTCTGGAACAACAATGTATTTATCAAAATAATAGGATACGATTATTGAACCTATTACATTAACTGATGTGACAACTATTCCATCCTTATTGGCATTAGTCAAATACCATAAACCTTCAACTCCATTTGTTCCTCCAAGATAGAAAGGTTTTATTAACGGAATTTTTTTACAATCATATCCACAACTTTTTGAATAAAAAGAATCGTTATTTCCATCCCTACAACTACTGAAAAGCAATACTGCAACAAGCAAACAGAAAAAAGTTACTGATAGTTTTTTCATTCCTACTTCTTTTGATATTTATTATGCCATGCTCCATTTACCTTCATTTCCTGATTGCCAGTCCATACTTTTCCAAGTTGCCTAACCACAAAGTTGTATGTATCTCCCTGCTCACCTTCTTTTAAATCCAAGACATCTTCAAATGAAAAGGTTACCCCCATTACTCCATTTGCTGTAACTTCTACTCTTGCTTTTACATAAGTGTGCCTAACCACCCAAGTTGTATTGGTAAATGCAGCCGACCATGTGTTTTGGAACATTATTAAAGATAACAGGGGCGAAACTGCTGTTACTCCCGCTTGTACGGACATCGGCAGATATGTACTGGATTCCCCTCCAAAAGTAATAAGACTTCCTTGTCCATTATTATAATCAAACGCAAAAGCAGAATTTCCAAATCTGGAATCTTTTAATGCTTGTTGTACCACATCAAATTCAAAAGCTTTAAAACCCAGGTCATTTTTAAGGTCTTGCAATAACCCTCCTTGAGAAATACTTCTTTCAACATTATTCAAGGCATTTTCAATTGTTGCTGTAGCCGAATTTGCATTATTTATCTTTCCATGTTTTTCAGAATCATAATTCACGTAATTCCCATTGTACTCTCCACTTATTCCCAATGCTGTTTTGTCCCAAATTTTTGTTTGCAACCCTTCACCATAAAGTACCGTTTTATCATTACTTGTTGTATATCCATCACCAACATTCATTTTTTCTCCATTTGGATTAACTATAGTATCTCTACCATTCGGATCAGTAAACCATATCGGATTATTCGCAAAAGCAACATAAGGACTTTCCCAAGCTTTTGGTTCTGGATCAGTATTCCAACGTCTTGCTATTCGACTATCATACTGCCAAAACTCAGCTGTATAGATATTTCCTATACCAGAAATTTCATTATCCTGTTCCTGCCCACCAAACCCAAATCTATATTGAGACAAGGAATAACTCCTATTCACCTGCAACATCCCAAACGGATAATAATCATTAGCACCAGCAATGTCAGCATTAAAATAATCTACTTGTTGGTTGGCTGAGAGGTCTATTGGGAGTTTGCGGTCTGTAACTGTGCTTAATACATTTCCGAGATGCTCACTTTGTTTATGTTCTAAAGCCCTTTTCCTATCTAATTCCATAGAAAAGGAACTTCCGCTTTGCTCTGATATGTCTAATTTTAGGCAACCCATCAACTACAAAAGTAACATATTTTTTTCTTTTCATCAGAAAAAATTTTACTCAGTGATTTTAAAAGAAAAAAGGAAAAAGAACGGAAGAAAAGACGATTATTAATAAGTTTTTTATTTGAACGTAAAAAAGCCTTTAATTTCTGTAAAAGCTCTTTATATTTTATCAGCATTAAAAATGCTTATTAATAAAAAAGCGTAGATGCAATCTACGCTTAGTGAGGGTAGCTACGGGTTTTCGGAACAGGAAAAAACACAAGTTTTATTTACACTCGATGCTGTGATTCGGGAGATCAAAAACAGGAAGTTGTATAATACTCAGAACGTTTAAAAACATACCGTTACAAAAACAAAAAGGTCCAAGAAAATTCTTGAACCAGTTTTTGTTTTTCTACAAGCTTGGACTATTAGAGCCATTTTGACAAAATTGGAGTGCTTTTAACCGATTTTGTTTCGTAAATTTTTATACCTATTGGGCTAAAAACAAAAAGGTCCAAGAACCGCTTAAGCTAAATCTTGAACCAATTTTTGTTTATAACCTTGGACTAGTTAGTTTTTAAATACTACCGGGAATCAGGTGCTACTACAAATCCTAAATTTAAACCCTTGCATGCATTATCATTTTTTTGAATATGGTGTAATGTATCATTTGCAAAATAAAAGGATATATTATCAAAATCTACCCAGAAAATAATACCCGTTGGTTTGCAATTTGGAATTGTAGTGCTTGGTTTTGCATTTGTAGCTTCTATACGCTCATCTAGGAACATGCACGGCTTTAATCTTTTGCTTTTTTCAAAACAATTTTATTATCAATATCAACACCCCATTTAATATCAATAATAAGTTTTTTATACCCTTCTTTTACTAAATGAATTTTATATTCTGGAGGGGAAATAATGTATGAATCAGTAAGAGCAACTTTAAATTCCCCATTACTATCAGTTACAATTTCTTTAAACATTTTTCCTTTATTAATCTTTTCTATGTTCGCTCCAATTAATGTATCATGATGTGTAGAATATGTAGGAATTAAACAGCCATCTTTTTCTATTAAAACCTGAACTTTTTCAATAGGATTATCATTTTCATTAACAACTATAGCAGAATATGCTGCTAATTTATTTTTGCATTCAGAAGCAGTTAATAAAATAAATAAAATAAAACTTAATAAATAATATCTTTTCATTTTGTGTATCTATTGAGTTGTAATCACATCTAATACTTCAATAATATCTTCGTCAACTTGATTTTCTAGTGCTCGTAAATCTCTAAAAAATACTTCAAAAAATCTTGTTATTGCAACCCCTTTTTCACCACTTCTTATATATTCCCAATCTTCCTTTTCTTTTCCAAGAATAGCTTCCTTAGTATAGTCATATGCTGCTGAAGGTTTCAATCCTCCAGACTCTTCTTGAGTGGGTTCATAAAATTCCGAAGAAGGTACAGGAAAAGTCGTGCCTCTTACTTCTATATATACCTCTGTCTTGGCATATTCTTTACCTGTTTTTTTATTTTCAAATGTTATATCAGGATTAATTGTAACGTCTGAAGATTTAACAAATAATGATTTATCAGTATGTTGATCTATATGGTGGGTTACTTTTTTTAGTTCCAGTCCATCTAAATCAATACCCCAAATTGGTGACAAACTTGCATATTGATATGGAGATAATTCGGGATATTCTTGTTCCTTAACAATTAATGGATCAGGAGATGGAAACCTTGCAATTCTTGGGTCATAAATCCTGAACCCATAGTTGTACATTGCCCCGGGATTTCCATTCCATTCGGAGTCATATTCCTTCCCATTAAACCCAAACCGATACTCAGCCAACGAATAACTCCTATTCACCTGCAACATCCCAAACGGATAATAATCATTAGCACCAGCAATGTCTGCATTAAAATAATCTACTTGTTGGTTGGCTGAGAGGTCTATTGGGAGTTTGCGGTTTGTAACTGTGCTTAATACATTTCCGATATGCTCACTTTGTTTATATTCTAAAGCCCTTTTCCTGTCTAATCCCATAGAAAAGGAACTTCCGCTTTGCTCCAATATGTCTAATTTTAGGCATCCCATCAACTACAAAAGTAACATCTTTTTTTCTTTTCATCAGAAAAAATT
>JAYEOP010000121.1 GCA_034723125.1 Bacteroidota bacterium
CAATAAAAGCTGCTTCCGAAATTGGTTGGCCCATTGTAAGTGCTACGGTTACAACCTTGCTGGCGTTCGTACCAATAATTTTAATACCTGATAAAGTAGGGCAGTTTATGCGTAGCATGCCCCTGACAATCATTGCCACTCTTTCGGTTTCGTTGTTTATTGCCCTTACTTTAACTCCGCTTATTGCAAGCAAAATATTTAAACAAAAATCAAAAATTAATTTAATTGAAAACAAAAAGAAAAATAATCATCGATATTTGAGACGATTTATTGAAGGTCCTTACCGGAAAATTTTATCCTTTTCATTGTCGCATAAAGCTATGATATTGATTGTTGCAATTGTTGTTTTCTTTGGCTCTGTGTTTATGGTTAAGTTTGTCGGGTTCAGTTTATTTCCCAAAGCCGAGAAGCCACAATTTATGATTAAAATAAATCTTCCCGAAGGTACTAACCTTGATAAAACTAACAAAGTGGTGGGTGAAATTGAAGCGATTTTAGATACAATTACTTATGTAAAACATTATGCTTCAAATGTCGGACATGGTAATCCACGCATCTATTACAATGTAATATCGAAAAATAATTTAAAAAATTATGGTGATATTTTTGTTTTTCTAAAAGAGTATGATATCGAAAAATATGATAATCTTATTTTACAATTACGAAGAACATTCAATGATTTTACAGGAGCTAAAATCAATATCAAAGAATTAGAACAAGGAACCCCGATTGCTGCTCCTATAATGATATATATCGAAGGCGATAATATTGATGAACTTAGAAAAATCGCTTCAGATGTTGAAAAATATATTGAAAATGAAAAAGGAACAATAAATATTGATAACAAATTAGCGAAATCACGAACCGACCTTTTTATTAATATCAATAAAGAAAAAGCTAATATATTTGGAGTACCGATACACGAAATTGATAAAACCATCAGGGCGGCAATTACAGGAATGAGCATTTCGAAATTCAGGGACAAGGACGGTGAAGAATTTAATATTGTAATAAGATTGCCTTTTGAAGATAAAATAAGGATGAGCGATTTTGACAAGATTTATGTAAAATCAATGTCGGGAAAATTAATCCCGTTAAGGCAACTTGCATCTATTGAGTTAAAAAAAGCACCAAGTTTGATAACACGATACAATCTGAGCAGAACCGCCTTAATTACTGCTGACCTTGAAAAAGGAGCAAACCTTGATAAAATAATGAACCCGATAATTCATAAATTAAATAAATATCCTTTCCCAAATGGTTATTCATACAGAATTGCCGGAGAATTAGAAAGTCGTGATGAAGCATTTGGCGGAATGAAAATAGCAATGCTCATTGCTTTGATTTCAATATTTGCAGTACTTGTTCTGCAATTCAAATCATTCGTGCAACCATTGATTATTTTTACTGCAATCCCACTTGCTTTAATCGGCTCAATATGGGCATTGTTTATTACAGGCAATAGCTTCTCGTTTTCAGCATTAATCGGTTTGTTAAGCTTAATCGGGATAGTAATAAATAATTCGATAATACTGGTTGACTATACAAACCGGCTACGTGATGATGGCAAATCAATAATTGAAGCATTAAAAATTGCAGGAGAAACCCGTTTCACACCAATCATTTTAACAACTTTAACAACAATTGGCGGATTATTACCATTGACTTTGCGGGGCGGTACAATGTGGGCACCAATGGGCTGGGCAATTATTGGGGGTTTGCTCGTTTCAACAATGCTTACACTGATTATTGTGCCTATTTTATATAATTTGTTTTCAAGTAAAGTGGAACATATTTAGTGCCTCTAAAATTTGTTTTTACGCATCAATATCATTGTGTTTTTAAAAATTTTTTATCCATTATAAAATATTATTTTTTCAACTGCCTGATATCTTTTTAGGGAGGTTCTATAAATACATTCGCATTAAGATTTCCAGAGTTTTTTATAGACAATGAAAAAAATTGAAACAAATCGGGATAATGTAAAATTTTTGAAGAAGTATATGATTCCGAAATTTCGGAATGAAAACCCTTTGGGAACAAAGATAATAAACAATCTGACTGCGTTAAAATTTTTCTCAATAGCTTGTGCCTCCGCTAAAGCTTCAGCGACACGCGGACGGCTATTCAGAAAAATTTGTGCCTTGCATCTTATTCATTATCTTTGTTTCTTAAAAGAAATGAATTTAAAGAACCTCCCTTTACTTTTAGTTTTGTAACAATTGTAGATTACTAAAATTAATCAAAAAAACATAAAAGATTTTTAGAAATAACTGTATGTGTAATTTTTATCTTATTTTCGCAACTTATTTTTTAGACGATTTATGTAAATTAAAAAAGAAAAAATTATGTTAAAAGAACATCCTAAGGGATTATTTGTAGCACTTTTCGCCAACATGGGTGAGCGATTTGGTTACTACACAATGCTTGCAATTTTTGTATTATTTTTACAAGCAAAGTATGGATTTAAGTATGAAGTTGCATCACAATACTTCGGAATTTTTCTTGCCTGTGTCTATTTTATGCCATTGATAGGAGGAATTATCGCTGACAAAGTTCTTGGCTATGGAAAAACAATTAGTTTGGGATTAATAGTTATGCTTCTGGGATATTTACTCATCGCAATACCTACAGATTGGTCACTTGACAATCCTAATGGTGGTTTACCTTTAATTATAGCAGGTCTTGGAGTTATTTCAATAGGTACAGGATTATTTAAAGGAAACTTGCAAGCTCTTGTTGGTAACCTTTATGATGCTGATAAAAAATATGACAAATACAGATCCTTAGGTTTTAATATCTTTTATATGGGAATTAACATAGGTGCTATGTTTGCTCCAACTGCTGCTGAAAAAATCAGTAACTGGATGTTAAAAGATTATAGCTTAACTTATTCCGGTGCTATTCCTTCTTTAGCTCACAAATTTTTAGATGGTTCCATCACTGCTGAACAAACAGATAATCTTAGAGCATTAGCTACTGAACAAGGAGCATTTGCTGGAATGAATGGCAACTTAGGTGAATTTTCAAATTTTTATATTAACCATTTATCAGAATCTTACCACTGGGCATTTGGAGTTGCTACTTTATCACTAATTGCTTCAATGCTTATTTTCTGGGGATTTAGAAAATATTATAAACATGCTGACATCTCAGAAAAACAAAAAGCAAAAAGTGCTGAGCATAAAGATAAAATGATTATAATGTCACCTGAGGAAACAAAGAAACGTCTTGTATCACTTGGTTTGGTTATGACTGTTGTAATCTTTTTCTGGATGGCATTCCATCAAAATGGTGCTGCAATGACTGCTTTTGCACGAGATTATACAGTAGATACAGTTAGTCGAGGTACAAACACATGGTTTGATTTATTCGGGCTGTTGTCAATTGGATTATCTGTGCTTGGTTTGGTATTATTCTTTATGAAGAAAAATTCCAAAATGTTAAAAGTTGGTGGCTTGGTAATGTTTGCTGCATTTGCAGTAATTTCATATTTTAAGATAAACGGTTATCCTGAGGTTAATCCATTTACACCACAAAAATTTCAACATTTTAATCCATTTTTCATTGTTGCTATCACTCCTGTAATAGTTGGCTTTTTCTCATGGCTTTCCAAAAAAGGTAAAGAGCCATCTGATCCAAAGAAAATTGGAATTGGAATGATAATTACTGCCATAGCATTTACAGTACTTGCTGTTGGTTCACTTTCTCTTATTGGTCAGGCACCCGGAGATATTGATGAAACCAGAGTAGCAAACTCATTTGCTGTAGGCACATATTGGCTAATCAGTACTTATTTTATTCTTACAATTGCTGAATTATTCCTTAGTCCAATTGGTCTTTCATTCGTATCAAAAGTAGCACCACCGCAATACAAAGGTATTATGCAAGGTGCATGGCTCGCTGCAACTGCAGTTGGTAATTATGGTGTTGCTTTGGTTGGTATTCTTTGGAATAAAATTGAACTATGGCAATTCTGGGGATTATTAGTAGTGTTATGTGTAATTGCTGCAATTTTTATATTCTCAATATTAAAACGTCTTGAAAGTTCTACAAAAATTACTACTGTAGAATAAATATTATTTATTGATAAATAAGATTAAAAGCCGGATATTGTTTTAATGTCCGGTTTTTTTTGTTTTTATTTCTTCTATGTCAAATATTGTGAGTAATACCAATTTAATTTCAAAACGCCTGATAAATAAATTAAATTATATTTTTCTTTTTTTAGGCAAAAATTCTTTGCATAACTTGTTCCGCACTTGTTTCGGAAGCTATAGCTACGGAAATAATTTTTA
>JAYEOP010000122.1 GCA_034723125.1 Bacteroidota bacterium
TAAGTCTGAAAACAATCATATTAATGATAATAATTCCGTGATAACATATCTTGAAAATCGTATAAAGGAGCAAGTTGTTGAAATTGTTGAAATTAAAGAGCCTGAATATCTACAAGGAATTGACAATATTTTTAATAATGAATATATTAATGGATTGATTAAGAGTTATGAAAACAAAAGTAAGTAAAAACCCGAAATGCTAACAATAAATATAGTGCATGCCGCAGTTAGTTCACATTAAGACATATAGAATCCAAATAAAATTTTTGAATAAAGTGCGGCACGCCCCATATTCAAAACGTCAGACTGTCTAAAAACTATCCACAAATTGTAGATAAAAATAATTTGCTACCAAAGGAATAATTTCTATTTTTATAAATGAAATTTATACAAGGAAAAGACAGAAGGTAGTCATATATTTTCCCAAGCTCATTGTAAGAAGCAATTCAAAAAACGTAACCAAAAAAAAGCAAATTATTTTTGAGCAAAGCAGAAATAACTTTATATTTGACAAAAATTTAATCGGTGGTTTAGGGTTATGGATAGACTGCCGTTAGCTTTCATTGTGAGAACGACATCACAAAATTTAAAAAACTGCTAAATTTTTTTAATTTATGTATCTTTGTGATTGAAAATTCAAAAGTATGACAAAAGAGAATGCAATAAAATTATTTCAAGACCAAAGAGTGAGAGTATTGTGGGATGAGGAACAAGAAAAATGGTTTTTCTCTATAGTAGACATTATTGGAATTTTAACTGAAAGCTCGAACCCAAGAAAGTATTGGAGCGTTCTAAAAACCAGACTTAAAAAGGAAGGCAGCGAGTTGACTACAAATTGTAGTCAACTGAAAATGCAATCATCTGATGGGAAATATTACAAAACAGATGTTGCTGACACAGAACAACTTCTTAGATTAATACAATCAATTCCTTCACCAAAAGCAGAACCATTTAAAATCTGGCTTGCAAAAGTAGGTTACGAAAGAATTGAAGAAACTGAAGACCCGGAATTGGCATTCGATAGAGCAATGGAAACTTACCTTAAAAAAGGTTATTCTAAGGAGTGGATAAATCAACGCTTAAAAAGTATTGAAGTAAGAAAAGAACTTACTGATGAATGGCAAATACGAGGAATGAAAGAGGGTTTGGAGTATGCAATATTGACCAATGAAATAACAAAAGCATAGGCAGATAGAGATGTAAAAGCATACAAAAAACTAAAAGGACTAAAGAAAGAAAACTTAAGAGATAATATGACAAACTTGGAGTTGGTCTTAAATATGTTAGCAGAGGCATCAACAACTGAAATATCAAAAGAAAAAAAGCCGAAAGGACTTACCGCAAACAAAGAAGTAGCAAGAAAAGGTGGTTATGCTACAAAGAAAGCACGTGTTGAAATTGAAAAGCAAACTGGAAAACCAATTATTTCTTCTAAAAATGCTAAAGAATTAAAACAGAAAGATGATAATAAAAATAAAAGAATTGAATAATAAACAACGAAATGTCAACAAAGGCTGATAAAGCATGGCGGGCATAGTAGTAAATGGAAGATTTGCGCTTCGATTCATCATTATCACAATTTGAAAGATACATGCTCCGAACCCCGCCACGCTTCATAGCCTCGACCGTCAGACTGTCTAAAAAAATCAACAATTTGTAGATAAAAATAATTTGCTACCAAAGGAATAATTTCTATTTTTATAAATGAAATTTATACAAGGAAAAGACAGAAGACAGGCATATCTTTTTCCAACATCACTGGAAGAAGCAATTTGAAAAACGCAAACTAAAAAAAGCAAATTATTTTTGAGCAAAGCAGAAATAACTTTATATTTGACAAAAATTTAATTGGTGGTTAGGGTTATGGACAGACTGCCGTTAGCAATAATACAAGAAAAAAAGTAAAATTTACACAAAGAATCATTTCTTATTTGTATATTTGCAAAATATTAGTAAATATTAAATTTGTAAAAAAATGATTATACAGGAGTTTAGTTTTGGAAATTTTAGGTCATTTAAGGAAATTCAAACCTTAAATTTAGCCTCTGCAAAGATAAAATCTAAGCATAAATATATTGATGATAATAATATATTTATCAATAAAAAGAATACATCATTTCTAAAATCAAAAGCAATTTATGGTGCAAATTCAAGTGGAAAAAGCAATATTATTAAGGCTTTTGTAACATTTATCCAAATTATTAGACAGTCTGTAAAAGATGATAATATTTTAAAACTTGTAGAGTCTTTCAAATTTTCAACAGAAACAGAACAAGAGCCAAGTTTTTTTCAATTGATTTTTTGGCATAAAGATATCAAGTATAGATATGGAATTGAATTAGATGAAAAAAAGGTCTTTTCTGAATGGTTATTTGCAACACCAAACGAAAGAGAAATTCCATATTTTATTAGGGAACAGCAAGATATTATTGAAATAGATAAAACTAACTTTAAAGAAGGGAGTAAGCTTATTAGCCTTTTTGAAGAAGAAACTGATGATAATGAAATTTTTAGAAGTAATTCTTTATTTCTTTCAAGTATATCATCTTTAGGTTTAGGCAAGTTATCAAAAGAATTAATTAATGGTATTGCTTCTATTATTGTTATCAATGGACTTGGACATCAAGGGTTATATAATTATGCTGGGGACTCTTTAAGCGATAATAAAAAGAAAAAATATATTACTGATTTTTTAAAATATGGCGATACAGGTATTGAGGATGTAGAAACTATTGAAATTTCATCTGATGACTTACCTGAAGGCGTTGACAAAGAAACAAAAGACGATTTTGACAAAAAAGGGAAACAGAAAGTGTTAATTTCTTCTCGAAAGAAATATAATAAAGAATTAGAGTTTGAAGAAAATGAATTATTACCTTTTAGAATGATTGAATCGGAGGGTACTTTAAAACTTTTTGAATTAAGTCCTTTTGTTTATGAAGCTATTAAAGAAGGTCGCCCTCTTATTATAGATGAATTTGACGCTCGATTTCACCCTTTGTTAACGAAAAAAATAATTGAACTTTTTAATTCAAAAAAAAATTTAAATTCACAATTAATTTTCATTACTCACGATACCAATTTATTATCTTCGGAGCTATTACGAAGAGACCAAATTGAATTTGTTGAGAAAGATAAATACGGAGTAAGTCATTTGTATTCACTTACTCAATTTAAAGGAATAAGAAATACAGCATCTTTTGAAAAAGATTATATTCAGGGGAAGTATGGAGCAATACCTTTCTTGGGCGATTTTGGTAAACTATTAAACTTTGACAAAGATGCCTAAAAAAACTAAATCCATAAAAATTACTGACAGAAGAGCTAATAAGGCTTGGCTAAAAAAAGTTAGACCATCTGAATATAAGATAGAAACAAAAGAGCCAGAAAAGGTAATATTAATAGTTGGTGAAGGGCAAACTGAGAAATTATATTTTGAATCTTTTCCTGTTTTATCTCTTACTGTTGAAGCTGTTGATTTAGGAGGGCAAAGTAAACAGAAATTAATTGAATCAACAGAAAGTATTATCAAAGAAAGGACGACAAAATATGACGAAATTTGGTGTGTTTTTGATATGGATATAAAAAAAGGAGAAAAGGAATTCTCTGATTTCGATAATGCAATAAGAAGTGGAGAAGCAAAAGGATATAATATTGCATATTCAAATGATGCTTTTGAAGTTTGGTTTTATCTACATTATCAATATAATGACCAAGAAAATCATAGGAAATTTTATTACAAAGCATTAGGTGAAAAATGGAATCTTAATTATGAGAAAGATGGTAAAACTTATGATTTTTGTAAAACAATTTATAGCAAATTGTTAAGTGATGAAGATTCCTGTCAAGCTAAAGCAATTGAACGAGCAAAAAAACTGTTTAAAACACAAGAAAATTTAGATTTTCATAAACAAAATCCAGTAACAAAAGTTTACGAACTGGTTGAATACTTAAACTCCAAAATAAGGAAATAATATTGCTAGCAAAATGTATAGTTCATAGCTGTTTAGTAGTAAATACAGGCAGTGTAGCTCATATTGTGCTTCGTCAAATCTGCCGATTTGACTATTTTAAAGGTGGCAAATTTGGCTCATTGCGTAATTTGAACTTTATCGCTTTGAAGTCCGCTACGAAACTATACATCAGCTGTCAGATTGTCTAAAAAAATCAACAATTTGTAGATAAAAATAATTTGCCACCAAAGGAATAATTTCTATTTTTATAAATGAAATTTATACAAGGAAAAGACAGAAGACAGTCATATATTTTTC
>JAYEOP010000123.1 GCA_034723125.1 Bacteroidota bacterium
TTGAATTTATTGCTACAACAACTACTGCAGACCTAATATTCCAACGTGCTGATGCTACAAGTACCAACTTGCTGTTCTATCTTGACAATGTAAAAGTTGAAGAAATTGGTGAGAGTTATAGGTTTGGGTTCCAGGGGCAGGAGAAGGATGATGAGGTTAAAGGCAACGGAAACCACTATGATTATGGGATGAGAATGTATGACCCAAGAATTGGGAGACCATTGAGTATAGACCCTTTGACAGCACAATACCCTGAATTATCACCGTATCAATTTTTTAGTAATAATCCAATTTGGTTTATTGACTTAGATGGTTTAGAAGGGGTTCAGTATTTGGAAACAATGAAAATGAAAGATGGAACTACAGTAACTAAACGAATTGTAGAAGTTGATATATTTGTTGCTACGAGTAAGAATGTTAAATCAATTCATTACAAGAGTGCTGATTTGCCAACTATTGAGTCAAATTTAAAGTCAGAGTATAATAAAGGGTTTAAGGATGCGAGTGGTAATACTGTTGAGTTTAGATTTAATGTTCAGGAATTTGATGCTGATGCAACTACCCCAATAGATAAAGCAAAACAATTACGTAGAGACCCTAATAATGTTGTAAAAGCAAAAGATGGATCAATGGCTCTAAAAGGTTTCGTTTTAGAACGAGGAAAGTTGAAAGGTTCAAAAGGAAGTACAAATACTTTAAGATCTTTGGTTACAATAGATAACAAGGCTACAGACCCTTCTCACACACAAACTCATGAAACAATGCATATCTTCTTAAATTATGACCCAAGTAATAATCCAAGTACGGTAGCAGAGCATGAAACAGCAGGAGGAGCATTTAAATATAAAAGTGTTGATGAAAGCGGAAAGACCATTAGTCCTACCCAAGATGTAAATCAAGGTAATGTTGATGCTATATTGAAATCAGTGCCAGAATTGAAAAGTAAAACTGTAGAGCAAAAATGATATTTATAAAGCTGAAATATTGGTTTTTACTGTTGGCTATTGGATTTCTCAACGGTTGTTCTGCTCAAAATACAGGAGTTAATCATGTACTTGTGTTTAAAGTGGAACATACAAATAGTAAGTATGTAGGCTATTCTTATGTAGCATATTCTCTGCTGGATTTGGAAAAGATTAAGAATTTCAAATCAGTAGATAATGATAGCATTGATTCTCCTAATATCACTTACAATATTACAGCAAATGGAGGTAATGTCATAGATGACTCTTTTATTGATTTTGAGACGTTTGGGTGTTGTGAATATGGTGATGTAGAAAAAGCTGTGGAGCAAAAATTTAGTGGCACTTTACCTAAAGAAAAACTAAGTAAGTATTTAAATGTAAATGAATTATCGTTAGATGAATTTAGTGATGACAAGGGAATTAATTTTTTGTATAAGGAGGGAACAGCAACTTATGAGATTACAGTTTGGTTAGCAGATCTAGAGTATTGCCAGTGTGGTATTTATATGGGGAATGTTTCAAAGGATATTGATTTAAATAAGGGAGCACGGTTAAAATCGATAAACTCTATTAGTAAGCCTAATCAAGAAGTTAAAAAAGAAATCGAAATGATATTGAAAAATTTAATAGAGTTAGATGTCAAACACTAATCAAAAGCCTCAACGAAAGTTGGGGCTTTTTTATTTATATGCCTGTTTAGTTTTGAAATCCCTTCAGGATTTATAATCCGTACTAGCTGTAGTTTGTAACTACACCTATATATTGAAATCTATAATTGAATTTTTATATCAAATCAATTTCAATTAATGATTCCAATTAAAAAGAAAAAAGATTAGTATTTTTGTTGTTTGATGGGATGCCATAAATTAAAATATTACGAGAGTGAAACCGCAATAGGCAAAAACTGGAAAATTTTTGTCGATGGGATAGAAAAAACTGTAAGTAGTCAGAAAATTTGCAAAGACTATTACCCTTATGGTATGCAAATGCCAGGAAGGACTTATAGTATTGCTAAAACAGATGGAGTGCCTATAATTGATCATGAATTTACGAGTGGAAATGATATAAGTAACTGGTCTAATTGGGGATTAACCGTTAGTGCTTCCGGAGATGACAGACTAAAGGCTGAAGGAACTGGAGCATGGGCTACTGCCTATGCAAGCTTATCCCTTGAAGTAGGAAAACGATACAGGCTGACTGCAAGTATTGATTTAGGCTCAAATTTAGCAAGAGTAAAATATATGGTTAAAAATCCATCTGATGGCACTTTTATGTTTATCAATAACACCAAAGTTGATGCTGATATTGATGTTGAATTTATTGCTACAACAACTACTGCAGACCTGATATTCCAACGTGCTGATGCTACAAGTACCAATTTGCTCTTCTATCTTGATAATGTAAAAGTTGAAGAAATTGGTGAGAATTATAGGTTCTCCTTCAACGGTATGGAGAAAGATGATGAAGTTAAGGGCAATGGAAACTCCCTTGATTTTGGGGCGAGGATTTATGATCCAAGGCTGGGAAGGTGGTTGAGTTTGGATACATTACAAGCTAAATATCCAACTATTTCACCCTATTCTTTCGCAACAAATAGACCAATTATTGCGATAGATATTGATGGAAGAGATGTTTATATTGTTGTTACTTCTATGGGAGGAGAAGGAGGTGCCCGTGGACAAGGTCATATGGCACTTGTTGTAGGAAATGAAGAGGTTGGGTACTATTTAGTCTCACTGGAGAATCCCGAAAATCTCAAAACATATGTTAAAGAGGAAGAAGTTATTGCAATGATGGATGTGAATGAAATTGAAGCCTTGGTGGCACCAAACCAAGCCGGTTTATATGCACATAAAGAAGATACTTGGGAGGGAATTCTTGATTATATATCTAAAAACGGTCCCGGTATTGATAACAGTGAAAAAAACAAAGGGTATGGTTATGACAGAATTCTAAAACTAAAAGGTGTGACCCCTGAAGGAGATGAAAAATTAATAGAATTGTTATTCTCACAAGAAGATGGAAGTTTTGTCTATGAGTTTTTTACCAATAATTGTTCAAGCTTTACAATTGATATGATTAACGAAGTATTCCCAACACTTATAAACGATAAGACTAAGGTAGATAGACCTAACAATGAGTTTGATAATGTCAAAGAGGATACTGATAATTGGACTGTTGTTAAAGATGATAAAAAATCTAATGATAACAAAAGAAAAGAAAATAATAAAAAGAATAAAAGAAAAAGAAAAGAAGATCAGGATAATACCTGAATAGTAAAAGGAGAAAAGTGATTCAAGAATTTAATAGGTTCTAAGAAGTTAATATTTAATTTATGTATTATTTATTATTTATGAAACAACTGATGATAATAATAATTTTAATATTTCTATGTAAATTATTTTTAGTCAATATCTCTGGAGATTATTCTTCATCAGAGATAAGGACGAATCATTCTTCTTATGGTATAGTAGGTCATAATATAATAGTGAGTTCTTATATAGACAGAAGTTTTAAAGAGAATGAAGGAAAATTTGTTGATGAAAGAGATGGGAATAGTTACAAATGGGTAAGGATTGGAAATCAAATTTGGATGGCAGAGAATTTAAAATTCAATGCTAACAGTGGGACATATATTTATAAGAATAGAAAACAGAGTATAAAAAAAATCGGATATCTATATAATTGGGAAACTGCTCAAAAAGTTGCACCGAAAGGTTGGCATCTCGCCTCTGAAGAGGAATACAAGAGTATGCTTAATTTTATTGGAGGATATAACATCAGATTAGCTTTTGATTCTTTGAAAGCAGATAGATATGGATTAGAACTGGTTTATAATGGAGTTTATGATATAGAAGATGATAAATTCGTAAAAGGATTATTCCCTTTTTATTCGACAGATTTGTGGACTTCAAGTATAGGTCATTCCATGAAAGGTGATGTTATTTACAACTTTTTCACCTATCAGAAGTATTGGAGAAGAGCTGGAATTAAAATGACTAATAATGGAAAGACGGCAATGCCTATTCGGTGTGTTAAAGATTAAGTCCAGTTCCAGCAAGGTTCAAGCTTGGTAACAAACAACATGCAAAAGGAGAAACTTAGATTATAGGTTCGAATCCAAATCATTTCAAACTATTGTAACCCCGTACTAGCTGTAGTTTGTAACTACACCTATATATTGAAATCTATAATTGAATTTTTATATCAAATCAATTTCAATTAATGATTCCAATTAAAAAGAAAAAAGATTAGTATTTTTGTTGTTTGATG
>JAYEOP010000124.1 GCA_034723125.1 Bacteroidota bacterium
TTCAAAATAATTTATCTAAATTTGATATTTTGAATCCTTTAAGGGGTCTTTGAAATATAGCGGAATATTAGATTTTAAATAATGTTATTAATTCCAAAGATTTTGGAGAGCGATGGAGGGAAAAAGTTGACAAATATGAGGATTTGTCGTGATATAATTTAGTTGTGTGCTATTGAATAAAAAAAAAGTATGAACCCGATTTTTCAATATATTATCTCAGAGACTGTAAAGCATAGATTTAAAAATAAAAAATATCTGTCAACGCAATTTGAGAAGGCAATAAAAATTACAAAAGTTGAATTTTCACATTTAATTCGTGATAGCTTTTTTATTTTATTGGGAGTACTATCAGCTGGTTTTGGATTAAAAGGATTTTTACTGCCAAATATGTTTATAGATGGTGGTGTAATGGGAATTTCTCTTACAATAGCCGAACTGACAGAAATACCATTATCAGTTTTAATAGTTGTAATAAACCTTCCATTTTTAATTATGGGCTTTTCTACAATCAGTAAACAATTTGCATTTAAAAGCATTATTGCAATTGTATTACTTGCTATCTCTGTTCATTTTATACCATATCCTATTATAACTAATGACAAATTACTGATTGCTGTTTTTGGTGGTTTCTTCTTAGGATTAGGAATTGGATTAGCAATTCGAGGAGGTTCTGTTATTGATGGAACTGAGGTGTTGGCAATTTTTATAAGTAAAAAAACTTCATTGACAATTGGAGATGTAATTTTAATATTTAATGTTCTTATTTTTTCAGTTGCTGCTTATGTGTTTACAATTGAAATTTCATTATATGCAATGTTGACATATTTAGCAGCATCAAAAACTGTTGATTTTGTTGTGTCAGGAATAGAAGAATATGTAGGAGTAACAATTATATCAGATTATAGTGAAGAAATTAGATTATCTATAATTGAAAAACTTGGAAGAGGTTGTACCATTTATTTTGGCAAAAAGGGCTATGCTAAAAAAGGTGAAGCCTGTAAAGAAACTGAAATTGTTTATACCTTGATTACAAGATTGGAATTAGCAAAACTGCACACAGAAATAGATAAAATAGACAAGGATGCATTTGTTGTAATGCACAGTATAAAAGATGCAAAAGGAGGGATGATAAAAAAAAGGCCATTGAAATGATAACAACAGCACGCAATTGTGTAGATGGCTAACAATCAAATAATCACCAGTATATCCCCATTAAAACTCCAAATCTTCCCAATGAAAGACTCTTGAAATTTTGATAGTAAGGAATTATAAATTAGCCTTAAAACTTAACAATTAAACTAACATTAAAACGCCTTGCGGTAAGGTAATTGGGAACACCCCAATAATTGTTATTTACATCTTTTACCCAAAAATATGAAATAACATTTCTTACACCAAACATATTAAATATTTCTCCACTAAGCCAGATTGATTCGAAATTTTTGAAGAATTTATTTGAGTTCCCAAAATTTTCTTTTCTTGATACAAGGAGTTTAGAAAAACCTACATCAACACGCTTGTATGCTCTCATTCTACCTTTATTCCTGAGATGTTCAAACTGTGGCGGGCCAAAAGGAAGTGGTGTTGCAAAAATAAAATTCAGGTTAACTTTTGATGTTGGATTATTGGGTAAAAAATCCTGAAAAAATATTGCCGCTCTAAATCTTTGATCTGTTGGCCGTGGAATCAAGCCTTGCTCTTCTGTAATATATTTTCCTTCTGCATCTGTTTTTCTATTACCTTCTTCGTCATAAACATAAGTGAAATCATCTTCAATATCTTCTTTTGTTTGCATAATGGAAATATTTGCCCATGAAGGAAGTCCATTAACAAACTGTCCATGTAATTGCAGGTCAACTCCTGTTGCATAACCTGTTGCACAATTTTCGGCAAAATATTTTATTCGCACATCTTCAATATCATAAGGAATTATATCATCAAGATATTTAAAATATGCTTCTGTTGTCCATTTAAATGTTCTGCTCCACATTTGAAAATAAAGGTCACTACCAAGAACAAAATGATATGATTTTTGAGCTCTTATTTCAGGATTTAAAACACCTTGTCTGTTTCTTAGCTCTCTGTAAAATGCTGGCTGGTAATACATTCCTGCAGAAAGCTTTATTTGTAATTTTCTTTTATAAGTTGTGTCTTCAGGATTGTTGTATAAAGTTCTTAGATTCTCCCTGTTCCAAGGTTCAAAAACAAATTGAAATCGTGGAGTAACAATAAACTCATTATTATAATCCCAATAATTGGCACGAACACCGGCAGTGAGATAAGACCTGTTGGAATCATTTAAAGTAAAAGTATTTTGTAAATACCCACTATATCTAAATGATTTTAAATCAACACTTGTGCTTACAAATCTATTTAATTTCAGTTCATTTTCATTAATTGGAATAATGTAATCCGAAGAATCAAGAAGTTCCCATTCACGTAATTCATCTTGAATATTTTCGTACTGCATTTTTATGCCCCAGCGTAATTCCGATTTATGGAATATCTTTTCTCCTTTATGTTGAAAATTAAAAATATCAGCATAAAGTCTGTTTCTCGCATGATTCAAAAATGTACCTACACCAAGGTTATACTTTGTACTGTCAAAAGTTTCTGAACCAGGGTCCGTATCAACTTGGTCGAGCCAATATTGCCCCATTACATCAAAATATTCCGTTTCTTTTGTTGAATATGCAGATACAATAAATTTTAATTTCAAGCTGTTGTTATTTTCATAAGTGAGGTCAATTGCGTTTAAAACATTTTCATATTTTGTAACTTCTTGTCCGTCAAAATAAACTTTAAAACGCAATACCAAATCGTGAGTTCCATAATCTGTTGTTTGAGATTTGGGTATTAAATTGTATTTGTTTCTTCCGTAATAAGAAAAAAGACCGACTTTAAGATTTTCATTTAAATCATAAGAAATATATGATTGTAAATCCGAAAAAGAGGAGTTGTATTCTCCTTCAACATCAAGAGAATTAAGGAAATAGGAGTTTGACCTTTGGCGAGCACCCAAAAGATATTTAAATCTATGATTATCGGAAGAACCTTCTACGTGAGCTGAAGCTCCTAAAAGATTTACAGAAAATCCTGCATGAAATTCATTGGGAGTTTTGTATTTTATATCAAGAACCGATGAAAGTTTATCTCCGTATTTTGCTTCAAATCCACCGGCAGAAAAATTTATTGATTCAATTAGGTCGGAGTTTAAAATTGGCAAACCCTCTTGTTGTCCTGAACGTACAAGAAATGGTCGGTAAATTTCAATATCATTTATGTAAACAAGATTTTCGTCATAGTTTCCACCTCTAACGGTGTATCCTGATGAAAGTTCGGTATTTGAGGAAACACCCGGTAATGTTTTGACAATTGTAATAACCCTTTCGGTAGTTGATGGAAGTACATCTAATACTTCTACATCAATTTTTTGCATTGGGATTTTTTTGGTTTTCTTCCCTTTATATTCTTTGATAACAACTGTTTCTAAATTATATTCTTTTGCCAGAGTTACATTTATCATTTTTTTTTCACCTGATTGTAAGGCTTGAATAATAATTCTTTTAACATTTTTTTGATAAGAAAAATAAATTATTGATTTCTTTCCCGAAGGTATTTTTAAGGAATATTTACCTGTTGATGAGCTTGTTGTTCCTGAATTTGAATTGTGAATCCAAATATTTACACCATTTAATGCTTTGCTGTCAATATCTGTAACAGCACCATAAATTGTTGCATAATTTTGCTGAGAAAAAGATTTTGATAAGGAAAGAATTAAGATTAGGATAAAAAATGTTAGAGTTTTAAAATTCATTCGACATTAGATTAGCATTATTTTTTTACTTTTGAAAACGATTGACTATCGTCATTATTGCAAGCATGCAAAAGTAATGAATAAATTATTTTAAAAAATAAACAGCAAAACAAAATGCAAACAGAAGTACTAAAATTGAATTTAATCAGATATATTATGGAAGTTGGTGATATTTCCAAATTAAAAAGAATGGATTTTATGTTAAGGAATATAACAAAAGGTGAAAGCAAAGTTGATCCAAGAAAATTTTCGAAACCTATAAGGGGGAAATTAGATGTAGATAAATTAAAAAAGGAACAAAATTATAAACCTATTGATAAGAAAGTTTTTTTTAAAAAAATAAAAAAACTTGAAATTGAAGAATCTATTGAAGAACTTCTTGAAATGATTTGATGATGAATTATTTACTT
>JAYEOP010000125.1 GCA_034723125.1 Bacteroidota bacterium
TTTACAGAGAAGACTACCTTGGGTAGTTTTTAAATCTGTGAATCTGTGGCTTTTATATTTTGCAAAGTTGCTGAGTAGTAACGAAGTTTATCAAACCTCCCATTAAACATGATTTCCTTGAAAAGAGCTAAAGCATCTTTGTTTTACATATTTATCACAAATAACCGTAAAGTGATTTTCAAACTGAATTTTAGTTGTTTCAAATAATTTGATTAGTAGCTGTGCAGGTGATATTTCATTAAATGTAGAAATAGACAACTTGATTATTCCTGACGGAAAAGAAAGATTTCCATTTAATATTTTATCCCCAATTCCTCCATCAAAAGTAACTATAATTCGTTTTTGAGAAATAGCAATTGCAAGTAATTCTTTATCTTTAAGTCCTTTAGCTTGACGAATATTATAACCTGTATTTTGTAAAGTTACAATACTTGCTTTAGGAATGTCTTCATTTATCAAAAGTTTCATAATTAAATTTATTTTGGTAATTTAAACATTAAACTATCTTTCATACATTCGTAAATGAAGATATTCATTGCTTGAAGGTTTTTTTCTTTAAGCTTAGGATAATTTTTGAGAATTTCTTTTTTTGACCATCCTGATGCAAAAAGTCCTGTAATAAATTCAACCGATAATCGTGTACCATTAAAAATGGGTTTACCATCAATAATATCTTTATCCGTAACAATGTAGTCGTGCCAATCAATTTTCATCTTTATTTTTTTTTAAGGTCAAAATTAAGATTAATATTTTGAATATCAAAATTTTAATTAAGGGAGGTTCTTTAAATACATTCGCATTAAGATTTTCAGAGTTTTTTATAGACAATGAAAAAATTTGAAACAAATCGGGATAATGTAAAAAGTTTTGAAGAAGTATATGTTCCGAAATTTCGGAATGAAAACCCTTTGGGAACAAAGATAATAAACAATCTGACTGCGTTAAAAACTACGGCTATTCAGAAAAATTTGTGCCTTGCATCTTATTCATTATCTTTGTTTCTTAAAAGAAATGTATTTAAAGAACCTCCCTAAAGTATTGTTTTGTAGTATTTGCAATTTGATAATTTGAGATACTTATCTTTGCATTGTTTTTAAGAACAAATATATTTTAAATGTCAAATGAATTTTATTTAAAAAGATGTCTTGAGTTGGCAAAACTTGGTTTTCCAAACACTGCACCAAATCCGCTTGTTGGCTGTGTAATTGTAAAAGATAATAAAATAATAGGAGAAGGATTTCATCAAAAATTTGGCGAAGCTCATGCAGAAGTAAACGCAATAAATTCAGTTGGGAATATAAATGATTTAAAATATTCCACACTTTATGTAAATCTTGAGCCTTGCTCTCATCATGGAAAAACTCCTCCTTGTACTGATTTAATTATTGAAAAAAAAATTAAAAAGCTTATTATTTCAAACAAAGACCCAAATCCTGTTGTGGCAGGAAGGGGAATTGAAAAACTCAAAAATGCAGGAATTGAAGTGAAAATAGGAGTTCTTAAAGAAGAAGGTGCTGAACTTAACAAAAGATTTTTCACCTTTCACACACAAAAAAGACCTTTCGTGATTTTAAAATGGGCACAAAGCAAGGATGGATTTATTGCTGACAATAATCACAACTCAAAATGGATATCTAATGAATTTTCGCGCATGATTGTTCATAAATGGAGAAGTGAGGAACAAGCGATTCTTGTAGGAACAAAAACAGCAAAATATGATAACCCAATGCTTACAAGCAGAGATTGGAATAATAAGAACCCAATACGCTTGGTTCTTGATGAATTTTTGGAACTATCACTGAGCAATCATTTGTTTGACAAAAAGGTTCAAACAATAGTGTTTAATTCAAAGAAAGAAAAAACGGAAAAGAATCTTGATTATGTAAAAATTGATTTTACAACAAATATTCTTCCTCAAATATTTAATATTCTTTACAAAAGAAATATTCAATCGCTGATAATTGAGGGAGGTAGTTTTTTAATAAATTCAGTGTTAGAAAATAATCTTTGGGATGAAGCTTATGTTTTTACAGGACAAAAGGAATTTGCTAAAGGAATTAACGCATCAAAAATTAATTTAGATCCTACTGATGAATTCCAAATAAAAGATGATAAATTAAATTATTATAAAAATTACAATTTCAAATATTTATGGAAGTAAAGAATAAAATTGTTTGGATAACAGGTGCTTCATCCGGTATAGGTGAACAGCTTGCTTACGAATTTGCAAAACTTAAAGCGAAGGTAATTATCTCCTCACATGAAAAAAATGAATTATCCAAAGTAAAGGAAAAATGCAATACATTAGGTGCAGAATGTGAAGTAATAGTTTTTGACCTTGGAAAGCCCAAAGAAGTTACGGATGCAACAAATAAAGTTATAAAAAATTTTAAAAATGTTGATATTTTAATTGTTAACGGAGGGATAAGCCAAAGGTCTTCTGTTTTAGAAACTCCTTTATCGCTTGACCGCAAGCTTATGGAAATAAATTATTTTGGAGGGATTTCCATGACAAAGGCTTTACTGCCAATAATGATAAAAAACGGAGGAGGACATATTATTGCAACAAGTAGTATTTCAGGTAAATTTGGTTTTTATTTACGCTCAGCTTATTCTGCTTCCAAACATGCAATTCATGGATTTTACGAAACTGTGAGAGTTGAATTGGGAGATAAAAATATTAAAGTTACTATTGTTTGTCCCGGGCGTGTACAAACGAATATTTCTAAGCATGCACTTGATAAAGATGGGAAAGAACATGGTAAAATGGATGAGGGACAAGCAACAGGAATAAGTCCTCAAAAGTGTGCTGTACAAATCATTAGTGCGATGCAAAAAAATAAAAAAGAAGTTTTAATAGGGGGTAAAGAGTTACTCATGGTACACATGAAAAGATTTTTACCGGGATTATTTTATAAAATAGTTTCAAAACTAAAAGCAACTTAGTAACTTGCACCTTTTTATAATCAGTTTTTAATAGCATTAGAGTAACTATTATTGAAATTTTTAATATGGATATAAATATTAGCGGAATTCAGCAAGTAGGTATTGGCGTTGAAAATGTAAAAGAAGCATGGAAATGGTATCGTCAAAATTTGGGAATGGATATAAAAATATTTGAAGATGCTTCCGTTGCTGAAATTATGTTACCTTATACAGGAGGAAAACCTCGAGAAAGATACGCAGTACTTGCACTAAATTTAAATGGAGGCAGTGGTTTTGAGATTTGGCAATACACAAAAAGAAATCCTGAAGCTCCTAAATTTGATATTCAAATAGGCGATCTTGGTATTTTTGCAACAAAAATTAAATCGAAAGATATACATGCTTCATATAAATTTTTTAAATCAAAAGGATTAAGTATAATTTCAGAGATACAAGAAGATCCTAAAGAGCATTTATTCTTTTTTATTAAAGATCCTTATGACAATATTTTTCAAATAATATCAACAAAAGGTAATTGGTTTAGTAATCAAAAATCTTTAACAAGTGGCGTAGCAGGAGCAATTATAGGTGTTTCCGATATGGATAAAGCAATTAATTTCTACAGTACAATTTTAGGATACAATGCTGCTGTTTATGATGTTACTGATACTTTTGAAAGTTTTAAAATTCTTCCCGGGGAAAATAATAAGTTAAGAAGAGTACTTCTAAAACCGGGTTATCCACGAACAGGTAGTTTTAGCAAACTGTTCGGTTCATCAAAAATTGAACTTATTCAAGTGCTTGATCGTGAACCTAAAAAAATATTCAAAGATAGAATGTGGGGCGATCTTGGGTTTATTCACATTTGTTTCGATATTCACGGAATGGATGCTTTGAGAGAAAAATGCAAAGAAAACAACTATCCTTTTACTGTTGACAGTAGTCAAAGTTTTGACATGGGTGAAGCCGCAGGACATTTCTCTTACATTGAAGATCCTGATGGAACATTAATTGAATTTGTGGAAACACATAAAATACCAATTGTAAAAAAAATAGGCTGGTACCTTGACCTCACAAAGCGTGATCCTAAAAAACAATTACCAAATTGGCTTATTAAAGCTTTGAGATTTGGTAGGGTAAAAGGCTAATAGTAGTCGGCAGTCTTCAGTCTCCAGTCTCCAGTCCGCAGTCTTCAGTCTCCAGTCCGCAGTCTTCAGTCCGCAGTCTTCAGTCTCCAGTCCGCAGTCTTCAGTCAGCAGTCTTCAGTCTGTGCCTGCCTGAATAACGTTGATTTTTT
>JAYEOP010000126.1 GCA_034723125.1 Bacteroidota bacterium
GGAGAATTCAAATTTACCCCTTCATACGAAGAAGCATTTTTTAATCCTTTTATAAATTTCCATTCAAGACCCTGAACCACAACATAAGGTTTAAACATCTTAATTAAGACAGAATTATAAATTGCGTCTTGTTTTAATTTTTCATCACTGGCAATACTTGTAATTAAATTTGCAAAACTTCCAATATATTTTTTATGATTTCTCTTCGATAGATTTGTAGGAGAATTTAACCAACCTTTATCAGACTTATACTGTCTTTCTATCATTGATATTAAAACCGTATTGTCTTTAACTTCAAATTTTAACTTTGCATGATTTGTTATTGCAACAGAATTCCATTCAAAAAACTTTGTAATAAGTACCATTTTCTGACTATCAAATTTATCAATTGAATAATTCAATTCTTTGGCAGCAGCCTCAATAATTTGGATAACTTGTTTTGTGTTGATATTTTCAACAGTTTCTTCTGCAATTTTTTGAGCATTTGTTCCAATTAATATGGATAGAAATGCTATTAACATTATTATTTTTTTCATGATAATTATTTATTTTTTTTTAATTCATTCCATTCATCTCTACTAATATTAATAACATTTGCTACTTTTATTAGATTTTGCACATTACCTGTGTATGATCCTTTAAAAACTATCTCTTCACCGGGTGCAAGTGTTTTAAGTGCTTTACCAAAGTAATTAAGTGTTGCGTAACCTTCAAGAATTTCACCTTCTGAGCTTACAAAACGTAAAAATAATGATGAATTGCCTTTGAAATCTTTAACTGTAACACATGTAACTTCAAGAACTAATGATGATTTCAAAGATTCTCTTGTTTGAAAATGAGATTTTGGCACTAATTTAACTTCTTTGATTGTAAATAACTCATTATCTAATTTTTGCTCAAATGGTATTGTAAAGTTCTCTTTTGATTGAATATATGTATTCATTTCCGTTTTAGCTTGTTCTTTCACTGTTTCAATTTCTTGTTTAAGCTTTGCATATTTTTCTGCATCTCCGCTTGATTCTGCTTTTTTATAATCTTCAACTAAACCTTTCAATTTGTTTACAGTTTTTGCTGCAATTGTAGGTAGGTCACCAAGTACGCCACCATCAATATTAACACTGCCTCCGCCACAAGAGGTTAAAAACATTACTGCTGTAATAGCAATTCCTAATAATAAATTAATTCTTTTCATTTTAATAATATTTAAATTTACACCTACTCTTTAAAGGATTTTCGGCAAACTCCTATATCTTTATTGTTTTAATTGCTTCATCTCTACTAATGCAGGGTAACATTTGTATAAACGGAAGTTCCGTTTATTTCCATTATGTTCAGATACACTCAAAAACCTATAATTCCATATCATCCAACGGGTTAGCAATATCGCCTGCCTGTGCGTAGCACGCAGACAGGTCAAGTCCTTTGCTAGTAATATGAGTGTAAATCTCTGTTGTTTTACTCGATTCATGCCCTAATAAATTTTGAATGTATCTTAAATTTATTCGCAAATATAATATTTTTTTTTAATAACAAGCTATTTCTGTTTTTTTAGCTCCTTGTATTATTTCTGATATTATAAATTTATTCCGTTTATCTGCAAATATAGGTAGATAAACGGAACTATTGTTAATAAAACTAAAAGCTAAAAGCTAAAAACTAACAGCTAATCCTACGGACTTGCTTCGCTTCGAAAGTTATGTGTTACGAATAAACAAAAAGAAGTACTTAAAGTGCCTAGAGTGCCTAAAGTACTTAGAGTTAAAAAATAAAAGCTAAAAGCTAAAAACTAAAAGCTAATCCTACGGACTTGCTTCGCTTCGAAAATTATGTGTTACGAATAAACAAAAAGAAGTACTTAAAGTGCCTAGAGTGCCTAAAGTACTTAGAGTTAAAAACTTAAAGCTAAAAGCTAACAGTATAGGGAATTAGACAAACACTACTTATGTTGGGTGATGATAATTATTAATTTATAGTAATTTTGCATTGATGAAAAAATCAAGTAAATCAAAGAGAATTAGCTCATCTGATGAAAATTTAGATGAGATGTCGTTTTTTGACCATCTTGAAGCATTAAGGTGGCATATTTTACGCTCAGTTGTTGTTGTAATAATATTTGCTATAGTAGCATTTATTTTTAAAAGTTTTGTTTTCGATAGCGTAATTTTAGCTCCTAAAGAATCATATTTCCCAACTAACAGATTTTTCTGTCATTTTGCTGAAAAATTTAACAAAGATATTTTATGTATAAATCAAAATCCACTAAAACTCATTAATATAAAAATTACAGGACAGTTTGTAATTCACATTACAATCTCTTTAATCGCAGGATTAATTATTGCTTTTCCGTATATAATTTTTGAGTTATGGAAATTTATAAAACCTGCATTATTTAAAAACGAAAGGAAAACCGCTCGCTTTTCTATCTTTATGATTTCACTTTTATTTTTTATGGGTGTTTTGCTGGGTTATTATTTGATAGTTCCCATTTCATTAAATTTTTTAAGCAATTACATAGTTAGTAGTGCTATTGAAAATACAATTAATTTAAGATCATATATAACTACACTTTCAAGTATATGCTTTGCATCGGGGATAATTTTTGAGTTACCTGTAATAACTTATTTTTTATCAAAATTAGGATTAGTAACTCCTGATGTTATGAAAAAATTCAGAAGACATGCAATTGTTGTCATCCTAATTCTATCTTCAATTTTAACACCTCCTGACATGGTAAGTCAGTTTTTGATTGCTATTCCTCTATTTTTACTTTATGAAATAAGTATAAAAATATCAGCAAGAGTAGTAAAAAAAATTGAGTAGGTAGTGCCTCTAAGAAAACTGTTAAATTTTATGATTTCTAAGATTTTTGACCTGCCTTTGCTGTCAGGCAAGTGAGATTTTTATTTTTTGAAACGAGGCGATGCTTTAGCATCAGTGAGTTGAGAAAGATAAAAATATCGCAAAAAGATATGAATCTAATTTTGCAGAGTTTTCTTAGAGGCACTAAGTAGTGCCTCTTAGAAAACTATCTATTTTTATAAAATGAATTATTTTTGATGAGATTTTTACTTTTTGGAAATGAGCTGATGCCTTTGCATCAGGGATTTGAGAAAAATAAAAATATCGCAAAAAGAAACATTTTTAATTTTGGAGAGTTTTCTAAGAGGCACTAAGTATGTCAACAACTCTTTTTTTACCTGATAATTATTCTTCTGAATATTAAAGAATTGTTACTTATGATTTTTGCAAAGTAAATACCTTTTGGAAAATTGCTAATATCTATTATTTTAAAATTGTTATGAATATTGTCATAATTTTTAATTCTTTTACCAGTTTGATCAATTATTTCTATGGATGAAATGTTTTTACCATTAAAAATAAATTTTCCATTTGAGGGATTTGGAAAAAGTTTAAAATTTTCAATATCAGTGTTAGCAATTGAATTGTAGGTTTTATTACCATGTATAAAATAATTTAATGTACCATCATAACTCACTAATGAAAAAATTATAGAATCAGGTGATTTGTCAATTGGAGTATAAGAAATTATAAAAGTATATTCATCAACACCTGTAAGTGATGTATTAATATTAAAATCGGTGTTAAATTCTGTTCCTGTCAAATTTGTTCGGTTTATAAATGTTAAAGTATCATTACCACAATTCGTGATTGTAACATTGATATTTTTCCGTATTCCTATTTCTATTGAATCAATGTTTATAATAGTATCTGTAACAGAAAAAAGTATGGGATTAACTTGCTTTGTTGTAGGGTAAGCTGTTGCATACCATAAATTCGTTCCACCGAGCATATTGTATATTTTTGCAAATTCCAAGTTTTTCATTTCTTTAAATGTTTTATCACTTCTTCCACCTGAACTACAGCAAATTAAGTATGTTTTATTTTTATTTAATGTTTTCAAAATATCATTAAAATCAGGATTAAAATAATCAATATTAACACTGTGTTCAATGTGCCCTGTGTTGTATTCTGTAGCTGTTCTTAGATCAAGGATGATGAATGCAGGATTGTTTTTGTTTTTTAAAATTAATGAATAAGCAGAATCAACATCAATATTTGCTTGAATAGTATCATTGCTTCTAAAATTGTTTTTCCCTGCAGAGTTAAAAGCAGTGAAAACAAAAATTAGTATTAAAAGAAATGAATACAGTTTCATAATTTTGATTAATTAAAATTATCAAATATACAAATTATTT
>JAYEOP010000127.1:0-13660 GCA_034723125.1 Bacteroidota bacterium
GATGTTTTTTATCGTAATTCCAAACAAACAGGTAATCAGTAATTCTCACCTCTCACTTCTCACCTCTCACTCCTCACCTCTCACCTCTCACTTCTCACCTCTCACTTCTCTCAACTTTAGGCACTCTTAAACAATTCCAGCAAAGCCCATAAAAGCAAGAGCCAAAATACCTGCAACCACCAAAGATACAGGAACGCCTCTCATGCCTTTGGGTACTTTCATAAGTTCGAGATGCTCTCTGATGCCTGCAAAAATTATAAGAGCTAAAGCAAAACCAATAGCACTGGCAATTGCAAAAACAACACCTTCAAGAAGATTGTAATCATTTTGAATTGTAAGAATAGCAACACCTAAAACAGCACAGTTTGTTGTGATTAAAGGAAGGAATATTCCTAAAGCCTGAAATAATGACGGGCTTACTTTTTTAAGAATTATTTCAACCATTTGTACTAATGCGGCAATAACAAGGATAAAACTAATAGTTCTTAAATATTCCAGTTCAAATGGTACAAGAAGAAACTGCCAAATAACATAAGTAACAATTGTAGCAAGAGTCATCACAAAAAGCACAGCTCCTGACATTCCAACAGCAGTACCAAGTTTTTTGGAAACTCCTATAAAAGGACAAATTCCTAAAAATTGTGCAAGTACAATGTTATTTACAAATATTGCTGATATTATGATTATTATATATTCCATAATTCTTTATTTACTTTCAAATTTTTATTAAGCTTTCTTAAATTTATTCATTATTGCTATCAAATAGCCCAAAGTAATAAAAGCACCGGGAGCAAGTACAAACACAAGCATTCCATCACCTTCATACAATTGTATTCCAAAAATTGCTCCGCTACCGAGAATTTCACGAACTGCACCGAGGAGTGTTAATGCAAAAGCAAAACCCAATCCCATACCGAAGCCATCAACAATTGATGACCAAACATTATTTTTTGATGCAAAGGCTTCCGCTCTTCCAAGAACGATACAGTTAACCACAATTAAAGGAATAAAAAGACCTAACTGCTCATGCAATGCAGGTAAAAATCCATTCATAACAAGATCAACAATGGTTACAAAAGAAGCAATTATTACAATAAAAGAAGGTATCCTTACTTTATCGGGAATTAAATTTTTTATTAAAGAAATTACCAAATTTGACATCACAAGTACAAAAGCTGTAGCCAGCCCCATTCCAAGCCCGTTAAAAGCTGAAGTAGTAACACCAAGTGTAGGACAAAGTCCTAAGAGTAAAATAAAAACCGGATTTTCCTGAATGAATCCTTTAGAAAAGTTCTTCATCTGTTTCATTATTCCTTGTCTCCTTTTTCATTTTCAAATGTGATATAAGCTCTGTTTACAGCATCACAAAAAGCACGGGAACTAATAGTAGCCGCAGTTATGGCATCTACATCTCCCCCGTCTTTAGTAACTTTTAAATTATATTTTGAAGGATCTTTATCCATAAACTGATTTGGGAAATCAGATTTCGATGCATCCATTTTATCTCCAAGTCCCGGAGTTTCTTTATGCTCCAAAACGGCAGTATTGATAATTTTTCCGTCAGGAGAAAAGCCAACCATAATTTTAAACCTTCCACTAAAACCAATATCAGTGTATGTTGCAACTGCTGTACCCACTAATTTATCTTCATTAAAAGCCTGATTGAATTCAAGTGAATCATTTGCATCAGTCGGTTTTACCTTAAATGATTTTAGTTCGGTAAATTCAGGTACAACCTTTTTTATTGCATTTTCCTTTTTTATTCTTTTGCTTTCTTCAATTTTTTCAAAAGTAAGATTATAAACTCCACCAAGAGAAAAAGCGGCAACAACCGTTACAATAAGTAAGGTTAAAGTCATGCTCAGAAAAGTTGATTCTTTTTTATTTGCCATTCCTAATATTATTTACAATTTATTAAATTTTATTTTTTCTCCAAATCTCTTTGGTTTAAAAGCATTATTTATAAGAGGTACAAAAGCATTCATTATTAATATTGCAAAGGAAACACCTTCGGGATAAGCTCCGAATATCCTAATAACAAGTGTTAAAATACCTGCTCCAGCACCAAAAATCAGCATACCTTTAGGATTCATTGGTGAGGTAACCATATCCGTTGCCATGTAAAAAACTCCTAACAACAATCCTCCTGTTACAAGATGAAATAAAGGATTAACGTACAACTCAGGATTTACAAGCCATAAAATTCCAGCAAAAATAATTACCGAACCAAGATAAGCAACAGGAATATGCCAAGTAATAATTTTTTTCCAAAACATAAACACAGCACCTATCAATAATGCAATTGCAGAAACTTCTCCAAGAGAACCGCCCATATTTCCTAAAAGCAAATTAACATAGTTAGGAATTTCAGGCATTAATTCAGAAACAGTTTTGCCACCAGCAAGACCTTCTTTCATTAAACCCAAAGGAGTAGGTCCTGTAACAACATCAGCCAATTTACTAACAGATTCCAATGGTTTTGGCCAACTTGTCATTTGCACAGGAAATGAAATTAACAAAAATACACGACCTACAAGTGCCGGATTAAAAGGATTTTTTCCTAATCCGCCAAAAGTCATTTTTGCAATTCCAATAGCTACAAGGCTTCCAATTACAATTATCCACCATGGCAAATTAGAAGGAACGTTAAATGCGAGTAAAATTCCCGTTATTATTGCCGAGCCATCATTGATTGTTGTTTTTCCTTTAATTAAAAATTTTTGTATCAAATATTCAAAAAGAATAGATGCAGTAATCGCAATTAAAGTTACACGAACTGCATTTAATCCAAAATAATAAAATGATACTAGTAAAGCAGGGAGCATTGCAATAATTACCCCGTACATTATTTTTTTCACATTTTGATCTCCATGAATATGTGGAGATAAAGATATTGTAAGTTTTTTATTATCCATTATTTTTTCCTTGATCTGATTATTTCACCAACCTTTGATTTTCCTAACCTTATATAATCCAGAAGTGGTCTGTAAGAAGGGCAAGTATAAACACACGAGCCACATTCAATACAATCCATTACATTATTTTTTTGTGTTTCTTCCCAATCTTCTATTTGAACAAGTTTTTCAAGAAGATGAGGTTCTAATCCCATAGGACAAACAGAAACACATTTTCCACACCTTATACAAGTTGAAGATTCTATTCTTTTACTTTCTTTCTCAGGAATTAACAAAACCCCTGAAGTACCTTTAACAACAGCAGCATCTATTGTTGTTAGTGTTTTTCCCATCATTGGTCCACCACTTATTACCTTTGCCGTATCCTCCGGTAAGCCATTTTTACTTTCCAACAAATTTGAAATCGGAGTTCCAATTCTAACTAAAAAATTCGCTGTTTCTTCTAATGATTTTCCTGTTAAAGTTACAATTCTTTCAACAAGAGGTTTATTTTTTTGAACTGCTTCGTAAACGGCATAAGTAGTCCCGACATTATTTACCACAGCCCCTACTTCAATTGGCAAAGCTCCCGAAGGAACTTCCCTGTTAATAGCCGCTTTTATTAATTGTTTTTCACCACCTTGAGGGTATTTCACTTTTAATGGTAAAATGGTAATTCCTGCGTAGTCTTTTGCAACTTTCGTCAATTTTTCTATTGCATCGGCTTTATTATTTTCAATTCCTACAATAGCTTTATCAACAGCCAGTCCTTTCATCAATATTTTTGTACCAATGAGCAACTCTTCAGTTTTTTCCAACATTAAACGATGATCGGAAGTAAGATAGGGTTCACATTCCACACCATTGATAATAAGAACTTCTGCTTTTTTACCCTTAGGAACCATCAATTTTACATGAGATGGAAAAGTAGCTCCTCCCAAACCAACAATTCCTGAAGCTTTAATTCTTTCAATAATTTCAGCTTTTGATAAAGAAATATCTCTTATAATTTCATTAGATGTATCAATTCCTTCTTCCCATTCATCACCATCAACATCAATAATAATAGTTTTTTTTCTAAATCCACTTGAATCAACAATATCATCAATTTTGAATACTTTTCCTGAAACTGATGAGTGAATATTTGCTGAAATAAATGCTTCACCTTTAGCAATCAACTGTCCGACTTTTACCATATCACCTCTTTTTACCAAAGGTACAGATGGTGCACCTAACACTTGCCCAACAGGAATGAAAGCTTTTTTAGGTAAATCTAAAACTTCAATACTTTTCTCTCTTGAAATTTTATTTTCCGGTGGATGAACACCTCCGAGTTTGAACGTTTTTAACACCTTTATAATTATTTTATTTATTCTTAATTATCTGTTTTATTTTCAGATTTTTTTTCTTTTTCAACTTTTGCCTCTACTCGTTTTACTTTATCAACTTTCACTTTTTTCAAAGGAAAATTTATTTCCCAAATTGCATTTGTAGGACAAACAGTAACACATTTACGGCAAAGCTTACATTTTTCATAATCAATGTATGCCAGATTATTTTCTATTGTAATTGCATCAAAATCACACACTTTTTCACATTTACCACAACCGATACAAGCAACTTTACAATTTTTTACTGCCTTAGCACCCTTCTCTTTATTTACACAAGAAACAAATATTCTTTTAGCCTTAGGACCGATATGACGTAACTCAATAATATCTCTCGGGCAAGCTTCAACACATGCTCCACAAGCAGTACATTTGTCATTAACTACAGGCAATCCTGTTTCGGGATCCATGTGTATTGCATCAAAATCACAAGCATCAACACAATCACCTAAGCCAAGACATCCATAGCTACAACCACCTTCTCCTGCAAATAAATTATGAGCAACAGCACATGATTCAATGCCATCATAAATACTTTTTTGAGGAGAATTTTTCTTTGTTCCGTTACACCTGATAACAGCTATCAATGGTTTTTGTGCAGTAACTTCTAAGCCCATTACCTTACCAACCTCTGCCATTACATCATTACCTCCAACAGGACAATAAAAACCGGATACTGATTCCGCTTTTACAATTTCTTCAGCAAAATTACGACATCCGGGATATCCACATCCACCACAATTCGCAGCAGGCAAGACTTCTTCCACCTCATCAATTCGCGGATCTTCAACAACATTGAATTTTTTAGCAACAAAAAATAAAATTATTGCAGATATTACCCCAATAACACCTAAAGAAATTATAGAATATAAGATTATTTCGTTCACGATAGATAGTTTATATTGAATTATTTAGTAATAGTTAATTATCTTTCCCATTTTTTTTAAACCGCAAAGATAAAAAAACATTTTTTTAATAATTATTAAAACAATTTAGTTCTTCAACAAACTTTGGTGAAATTATAAGTTGATAGTTCGCTTTATGTTTTTGTGGGTTTAAAAATGAATAATTTTTTTTTATTCCAAATTTTTGTTTTACTTTTGACACTGATTTTTACAAAAAAACATAAAGCCGTAATCAAAAATGAATTATTTTGTATAAATTTGTATCGTAATAGATTTTATCTAAACTAATTAAAAAGAAGATTATGAATAAAAGAATATTTACAACATTTCTAATATTATTTTTTTTCAATAATGTAAAATCACAGGAAATAATTCCGCTCGGAAATGGAATACCTGAACACGAATATGTATTTGCAAGCTGTACTGATAGTCCTTTTATATATTATGCATGTTATGTTTATAATTATGATTCTAACTGCTCTCAAATTACTGTCAGAAAATGGAATGGTATGTATTGGGATAGTTTGCCTAAGATAATGTACTCTTATTATGATTCTTGTGTATTAAGCATGTGCGTATATAATGGGAATCTTTATTTGGGAGGATTTTTTGATTCAATACACCAAATTAAAAACTCTGCTCTACTGATACGCTTTAATGGTGTAAACTGGGAAAATGTTGGCAATGGTTTTACAACTCAATTACCCTACTATTGGGAGTCAATTGAAAAATTGATAGTTTATAAAGGAGAATTATATGCCGGTGGTTATTTTCACAAAGTTAATAATATGTCTGTATCGAACATTGCCAAGTGGAATGACACTATCTGGTCTAAAGTAGGCTTGAGTGGAAATGAAGGTGTTGATAGTATAATATGGGATATGCTTGTACATAAAAATAAACTGATTATTGCTGGTGATTTTGATCATGCTGGTGGTCAAAATATTAAAAATATTACCGGATGGAATAAATATACATGGAGTTCTTATCAGAACAGTTTTAAGTACATATTTGATATTTGTGAACACGATAATAAAATTTTTGCCTTGGCGGCAGATAATCCTGCAAAAATTTTTAGTTGGAGTGGAAATCAGTGGGATACCATTACTACCTCAGGTTTGTCTCCTATTACATTTCAGAAAGAGCATGACCGAAGTTTGCTTTCAAGCTTTGACGGAAAATTGTGGTATGCTCATGGAATATTTAAATGGAATAATAATAAACTGGCATATTTTGAAAATAATGTATGGAAGTATTTTAACCTGACATTTTCAGGCAGTCATCATTTTATTAATAATATTTTTACATACAAAAACAATATATATGTGAATGGATTTTTTTTTAATGTAAATACAAAAAATGTTAATAAGGTGTTTTGCTTGAGTAAAAACTATGGCACTATTAAAGGAACGATTTACCATGATTCTATTGAAAATTGCATTATTAATTCATCAGAATACGGTCTTGATAAAAAAAAGATAGTTTTATACCCATCAGAATATTCAATTCTTTCAGATAAAACAGGGAATTATAAATTTGATGTTATACCTGGTAATTATGTAGTTCAGCTTCCCAATGGTTCAATTGACAAATATAAATACTGGAGGTATAGCAGTTGTCAAAAAGACACTTACAATTTACAAATTTCATCATCACCAACAGCTATAATTAGAAATTTTGCCCTTAAACCTATACCTGGCATTAAGGATTTGGCTGTAAAATTATCAGGAACATTTGGTGCATTTTACAGAGATATGGATACAACAAATTATTATCTTAATTATGTTAATTATGGGACTGTTGCCCAAAATGCAACAGTAACTTTTCAATACTATGATTCAACATATATTATTAGTTGCAACCCAAATTATTCAAATCAGAATAACAGGATTTTAAGCTGGGATTTTAATCTTGCTCCACGTGAAGAAGGTATAATTAAAATACAACTTGTAACTAGAAAGTATAATTCTAGAACTGAAACTGTTCTTAATACAGCGATTACACCAATCAGTGGAGATTCAAATATTAAAGACAACCATGATACCTTGGTTTTATCATATATTTGCTCTTTTGATCCTAACAATAAAGTTTCGGATTATTGTAAGTTCATACCATTAAACAAATATGAAATCAGGTATCATATAAATTTTCAAAACACAGGCACTGATACGGCTTTTAAGGTTGTGATAACTGATACTCTTGACCACGAATATCTTGTGCCTTCGTCATTATTAATGGTTTCTGCAAGTAATGATTATAAAGTAAAACAGATTGGGAACGTAGTTATTTGGACATTTGATAATATTATGCTACCCGACAGCAATGTTGATGAACTTAATAGTCACGGATTTGTTGAATTTTCAATAAAAAGAAAAGAAAATCTTGTTCAGGGCGATTCATTTTCAAATTGTGCTGCTATATATTTTGATTATAATGCACCCGTGATTACTGAGGATTTATGGTTGAAAGTGGTTGACAATAAAGCATCTTTAAAGGAAATTGATGAGAAGAGTGTTGAGATAAATTTATTTCCTGTTCCTGCAAATAATTATGTTTACATTGATATAAAATCTAAATATAAAGAAGAATTTGTTGTAGAATTTTATGATTTACTTGGAAATATTATTTATGATTCAAAAGTATTTATAAATAATAAACAAAGATTGAAATTGGATGTCTCAAATGTTTCTGCAGGTATGTATTTAATTACTGTCAGAAGCAACAAATATCAGGTAACAAGAAAGGTGCTGATTTCTGATTTTTAATATGATACTTCAAATTTCTATTTTCAAATTTAAAGGGGCTTCTATTATTTTCGTAATAATTCGTATTTAAAAACTTTCTTCATTTGATCTTTGAAGAAATACAAAACGACATAATAAATTGCTACAAAACCCAGAGAAGCTCCTGCTGAGATTCCTTCGTTATCACTTATGTCAAGAACAACTATCAAGGAAATCAACATAATTAAAAAAGGTAAAAAATATCCGAAAAACAAAGCTTTAAAACCTTGTGAACTTTTCATTTCAATCTCAACTTTTTCTCCCTTATCAAAATGTTTTAAAGGACTTTTAACTTCTATAATTTTTTCTTCAATATCGCTAATCGAACAAGCTGAATTAATTTGACAACTTGCACAAGCTGATTTCACTATAACACGCACAAAAACAATATCATTTTCTGTTTTTACAACAATGCCATCATGCTTAACCGTATTACTTTCATTCATTACAAAGCTTAATTTATCCCTCTGCTCCAACAAATTTAGAACCAAGATTTATTGTCAGAACAATTGTCATTTGATAGCATTTTTAGGGATTTGCTTATTCGATTGTTGAATCCACTCTAAAAAGTAATGAGTGCAAGTTTTGAAAATCAAGAATTGCCACATTCCCTAAAGGGAGTACTGATTTTCAGATACTTCTCCCTTTAGCATCGTATTTCTAATATTCATGTTTTTTTTGCAGAAAATAAATAAAGGACAAAAACTGCCACAGATTCACAGATTAAAAGGAATTTACTATAATAAATTTTTACAAAACACTACCAAAGGCAATTTGAAATCTGTGAATCTGTCTTTGACAGACGTAGTCTTACTTCTTATTACACTTAGCATATCTTCGACAGACGAAGTCTGTGGCAGTTATTCTTTTTCAGTTTATCTGGATTAGGGTTTGGGGTAGAAAGGAGCTGGAAATCATTTTAAGACTTTTTAGAGTGGATTCATTGTTATCAAATTATTACAAATAAGTGAATTATACCAAATTAACATCAAAACACCCGATATAAATCATTTCTATTTCCCTTTTTTGTCGTTAAAAATTATTTCCGTAGCTATTGCTATGCAAAGAATTTTTGCCTAAAAAAAGAAAAATATAATTTAATTTATTTATCAGGCATTTTGAAATTAAATTGGTATTACCAACTTTTCAGTATTTTTGCACACTTTTAGGTCTGTAAATACTCTTATCAAATGAAGGAAAGTAGAAAAATAATAAAGTTAGATGAAGTTGATTCTACAAATAAATATGCTATTAAAGAATTAAAGGAAAACAGATTAAATGAAAGAGATGTTGTTTTTACACAATTTCAAACTTTTGGAAAGGGTTATGGTGCAAATGTTTGGGAAAGTAAAAAAAATAAAAATCTATTATTTTCCATAATATTCAAACCTGATTTCATTTCTCCTTCCGGAATTTTTTTGATTAGTAAAATAGTTTCACTTTCCATTAAAAGATTTGTTCAAAAATATGTAAAAGAGGATGTTTTTATAAAATGGCCTAACGATATTTATGTAGAGGATAAAAAAATTGCAGGAATACTTATTTATAACGAACTTTCTTCCGAATCAATAAGTTTTTCAATTTCAGGAATAGGATTAAATATAAATCAAGTTAGCTTTTCTGAAGCTTTACCAAATCCTGTTTCATTAAAAATATTGACAAAAGAAAATCATAATATTGATACTTGCTTACAGGAATTAATAAAAGAAATTGACAGATTTTATTCAATAGCTAAGAATGGATTTATTGAAAAAATTGCAAATGAATATTTAAATTCAATGTATTTGCTGGAAAAAGAACATATTTTTAAAGATGAAAACGGCAATAAATTTAACGGAAAAATAAAAGGTATTTCCGAGGAAGGATTTTTATTAGTAGAAACAAAAAGCGGAACCGGAAAATATGATTTTAAAGAGATTGTTTTTTAGCAAATACATTCAAGTTTCGCATAGTAATTCTCTGTGCTAACATATACTTCCGCTAGTCATAATTTGTGCCTTGGTGTCTTTGTGGCAAGATATTGATAATTAGCCACTAAGGCTCGAAGACACTAAGAATCACAAAGCATGAAAAAATTCATTATGGAATTATTATACTATTGATTCTCTTTATGTTATCTCAACTCGTCCTTTAATAAGTTTCCGAATTTCAATTCTTTATATTCAAATGCGAAAACTTGAGAATATATTTTTTATTTTTGTTTTTTGTAATAAGTAACTTTAATAGAAGCATGAGTTTATTAATTAAAAATATAAAGTCTCTAATTCAAATTACCGGCTCGGCAAAAAAATGCGGTAAAGAAATGAAGAAATTGGATGTCCTTGAAAATGCATTTTTATTTTTAAAAGATGAAAAGATTGAAGCTTTTGGAAAGATGGAGAATATTCCTCACTTCAAAGCTGACAATGAAATAGATGCAATAGGGAGATTTGTGTTTCCATCTTATATTGATACGCACACTCACATTGTTTTTCCTCAAAGCAGGGAAAAAGAATTTGAACTAAAAATTAAAGGAGCTACTTATGAAGAAATTGCAGCAGCAGGAGGCGGAATACTTAATTCTGCAAAAATGCTAAAGCAAGCCACTGAGGAAGAGCTTGTAGCAAGTGCAATGAAAAGAATTAACGAAGTTGTCAAATTGGGTACAGGAGCAATAGAAATAAAAAGCGGTTACGGACTTTCGATGGAAGGAGAATTAAAAATGCTAAGGGTTATAAAAAAAATAAAAAAAATTAGCCCTATTCCTGTAAAAGCAACATTTTTGGGAGCTCATGCTGTACCACCCGAATATAAAAATGATAGAAGTAAATATATTGATATTATTGTAAATGAAATGCTTACTGTAATTGAAAAAGAAAAACTTGCAGAATATATTGATATTTTTATTGAAAAAGGATTTTACAGCCTTGAAGATGGAAAAAGAGTAATTGAAGCAGGAAAAAAACATGGATTAAAACCTAAAATTCATGTTGACCAAATGAATGAGCTTGGTGGTGTTCAGTTAGGAGTAAAAAATAATGCTGTGTCCGTTGACCATTTAGAAAATATTGGAGAAGAAGGAATAACTGCTTTAAAGAACAGCAAAACAATAGCAACTTTACTTCCGTCTTGTTCATTTTATTTGAATATGAAATTTCCACCGGCAAGGAAATTAATAGACGAAGGACTTGCAGTATCAATTGCTTCTGATTATAATCCGGGGAGTTCACCCTCAGGAAATTTGAATTTTTCTATGTCGTTGGCTTGTATAAAAATGAAAATGATGCCTGAAGAAGTTATTAACGCAGTAACAATAAATGCTGCTCATGCTTTGGAACTTGAAAATGAAATGGGCTCAATAGCAAAAGGTAAATTAGCAAATTTATTTATCACAAAACCAATTAGTTCAATTGCTTGTATTCCTTATAGCTTTGGGAACAATTTTGTTGATACAGTAATTTTAAAAGGAAAAGTTTATAAAGAAATTTAGAAAAAACGATAATTAGAAAAAATATGAAAAAATTAATAGAATGTGTCCCCAATTTTAGTGAAGGAAGAAATCTTGAAATAATAAAGCAAATTACAGATGAGATAGAAAGTGTTGAAGGTATAAATTTGTTGGATGTTGACCCGGGTAAAGCAACAAATAGAACTGTTGTAACATTTGTTGGTGAGCCAGAAAATGTTATTGAAGCTGCTTTTCTTGGAATAAAAAAAGCTTCTGAAGTTATTGATATGAGTAAGCATAAAGGAGCTCATCCTCGTTTTGGTGCAACGGATGTTTGTCCCTTAGTTCCTGTTGCTGGAATTACAATGGAAGAAACTATTGAATATGCACGAAAACTAGCAAAGAAAGTTGGCGAGGAACTAAATATTGGAATTTATTGCTATGAGAATGCTGCTTTTATTGAAGAAAGAAAAAATTTAGCAACTTGCAGAGCAGGAGAATATGAAGGTTTAAAAGAAAAATTGAAAAACAACAGATGGAAACCTGATTTCGGTTCTGCTGAATTTAATCCTAAAGCAGGTGTAACAGCTATTGGTGCAAGAGATTTTCTTGTAGCTATTAATTTCAATTTAAATACCACTTCAGTAAGAAGAGCAAATGCTGTTGCTTTTGATGTTAGAGAAAAAGGTAGAATAAAAAGAGAAGATGGAAAGTTGAAAGGAAAAATTGTTAAAGATAAAAGTGGAGAAACTTTAAGAGAGCCGGGTACTTTAAAATCAACAAAGGCAATAGGTTGGTTTATTGACGAATATGGAATTGCACAAATATCAATGAATATTACAAATATCAGCATCACTCCTGTTCATATTGCTTTTGAAGAAGTAAGTAAAAAAGCACAGCAGAGAGGAATGAGAGTTACAGGTATTGAATTAGTTGGACTTATTCCTTTGCAAGCTATGATAGATGCAGGGAAATATTTTCTAAAAAAGCAAGAACGTTCATCAGGTATTTCTGAAAGTGAAATTTTAATGATAGCAATAAAATCAATGGGAATTGATGACCTTTACAAATTCAAACCTGAGGAAAAAATTATTGAATACATGATTGATGCTAAGAGTAAAAACAACTTAGTTGATATGACACTAAAAGGATTTGTTGATGAAACAGGCTCAGAATCTCCTGCTCCCGGTGGTGGTTCTGTATCGGCTGCTGTGGGTGCAATGGGAGTTGCACTAGGAACAATGGTTGCTAATTTATCATCACACAAAAGAGGATGGGACAACCGATGGGAAGAATTTTCAGATTGGGCTGAAAAAGGACAGAAGTACATGCAAGAATTAACATATTTAGTTGATGAAGACACAAATGCTTTTAACAAAATAATGGATGCATTTGGCCTTCCAAAAGCTAATGATGAGGAGAAAAAGATAAGAAAGCAAGCCATAACAGATGCAACAAAATATGCAATTGAAATTCCATTTAAAGTTATGAAAGCTTCATATAAATCTATGGAAGTAATAAAAGCAATGGCGGATTTTGGGAATCCAAATTCTGCTTCAGATGCAGGAGTTGGTGCTTTATGTGCAAATATGGCTGTGAAAGGAGCATTTTTAAACGTAAGAATTAACGCTGTTGACCTTAAAGAAGACAGCTTTGTAGCAGAAATATTGAAAGAAGGAGAGCAAATTATTGAACAGTCAGCCAAGTTGGAAAGTGTTATCCTGAGTTTAGTTGATAAGAATTTATAGCTAATTATTAGAAATAATTGGTTCTATGTCAAATACTGTGGGTAATCAAATTTGATTCACAGATTAAAAAATTACTCTTTTTGTAATTAGTGCTTATAAGAAAACTCATTATTTGCCTACTTGTACCCCTTAAATTCACTAAAGGGGAAAACCCAACTCACTGAGTGTGATGGCATCCTCTTTAGGGAACAAAGGGATGAGCGGAGGATATGCAGAATATTCTTTTTTTTCTAAGAGGTATTAATTAATGAATTTTCGCCAAATACCGATATATCTGGACTAAAGGACATGTCTTATTAGAATATTGCATATAAATTATTTTTAATCTGTGAATCTGTGGCTTTAATATTTTTTTACCCACACAAATCAACATAGAACCAAAAAATAATAAAAAAACAAATAAAAACCTTTTATTTTTTTATTTATTTTGTATATTCGCATGTGCTAATAATATGAATAAAAACAGAAAGTCATGAGAAGGAAAAGATTTATTACCAATTACACCATTGAAGAAA
>JAYEOP010000127.1:13760-16197 GCA_034723125.1 Bacteroidota bacterium
TAAAAAAACAAATAAAAACCTTTTATTTTTTTATTTATTTTGTATATTCGCATGTGCTAATAATATGAATAAAAACAGAAAGTCATGAGAAGGAAAAGATTTATTACCAATTACACCATTGAAGAAATGGAGAAATTGTTACACAGTAAAGAAGATTATCGTATTGCAATGCGATTAATGACCTGTATTTTAGTAGCAAAAGGTTTTTCAGTAACTGAGTTACAAAAGATTTTCTATTACAAGTCTGCTGCAAGATATTTTTTCTGGGCGAGAAGGTTTAATGATGAAGGAATTGATGGACTGAAAGATAGAGAAGGAAGAGGTCGTAAGTCAAATCTTACTGAAGAAAATTATAAAAAGCTAAAGACAATTTTACTTACAACTACTCCTGATGAGCATGGTTATAATTCACAAATATGGAGTGGTCAGCTCATTACAGACTTTATCAAAAAAGAGTTCGGTGTTGCTTACCGTAAAGCAAATATTTACATTATGCTTAAGAAAAAACTTAAACTTATTAATAGAAAAGCTTTAGGTTTTCAAAAAATTGAGTAATAAAAAAATATTTCTATTTTGAAATTATTCATTAGTGTAAATTTTATTCATCATTTGAATTTGAACTTTACTCCCTAATGCAATTAAAGTTGTATCCTTTTTGAAAATTATTTCCGGGGATGGATTAATTGTAAATTCTCCATTTGGGTATTTAATAGCTAATATATTTACTCCTGTTTTTCTTCTAAAATTTATTTCTGAAATTGATTGATCCTTGAATTCCTTTTTTAAATCTTTATATTCAATCCCTTCAGTACGTATATTTACATCTGAATCATCTGTTAAAAGATGATAAAATTCAATTAAACCAGGTCTTGTAATAAGATTTGCCATGTAATGACCACCTATATTTTCGGGCATTACAACATGATTTGCTCCTGCTGATTTTAGTTTATCAATTGAACTTTCATTTGCTGCCCTACTTGTAATTGAAATCTTTGGACAAATTTTTCGTGCAGTAAGAACTACAAAAACATTTGCTGTATCTAAAGGAAGTGTTGTTATAAGAGATTTAGCATTTTTTAGATTTGCATCTAATAATGTTTCTTCAATTGTAGCATCACCCATAATAAATGACAGTCCTCTGTTTTTGATATTTTCAATTTCATCAAGATCAGACTCAATTATAACCATTTTTACTTTTTTGTTGAGTAACTCATCAACACATTTACTTCCGTTTCTACCGTATCCAATAATTATTACATGATCTTTAAAAGATTCTATTTTTTTATCCATTCTGAATTTATTTAATTTTTTTCTAAACTCCCCATCAATTATATACGAAGTTATAACAGTAATTGAAAATGTAAATATTGATATATAAATAATAATCAATATTATAGTAAATATTTTGCCTGCTGGTGAAAGGTCGTGAAGCAAGCCAAATCCTACTGTTGATAATGTAATTATTGAAAAATAAAGAGCATCTAAAAATGAGAGATCTTCAATTATCATATAACCGGTAATACCTATAAGAATTGCAATTACAACAAAAATAATTGCAAGTTGTATTTTGTAAAATTCAATGTTCTTTTTTATAAAAACCATTATTCCTGTGCTTACTTTAACTTTTCTTAAAGGGGACTTCTAATAATAATAAACAATAAAAAAAACCTCGCTATTGATAATAACGAGGTTCGTTTAGTGTAAATTGGTTTCAAATTACTTAACTGAATCTGATAGTTCTTTTCCAGGACGGAATTTTACAACTTTTTTCTTAGGTATGTCAATTTCTGCACCGGTTTGAGGATTCCTTCCTTTACGGGCAGCCCTTACTGATGTTGAAAAAGTTCCAAAACCCACTAAAGTAACTTTATCATCACCTTTTAATGCATCAGATGTTGCATCAATAAATGCGTTTAATGCTGCTTGAGCTTGAGTTTTTGTAATTCCTGAATTTTCTGCAATTTTGTTTATTAAATCTCCTTTGTTCATAATATAACCTTTTATTTTTGTTAATTAAATATTGTATTCACAAATATTGCCTCAAAAGTAAATTAATTTTTGCTTATTCAAAGAATTTTTTCAAAAAAATTAAAAGATTTTTTATTAAGCATCCCTTTAATACTGCTTATTCTTAATAATACTTTTAATAAACAAAGATATTATAAATGTAACTGGAACATAATCAACTATAAACAATCATTCTCTCTCTAATATTTATTTTTTTCATGAAGTAGTATTTTTATTTTTATTTGTTTTTAAACATTCGGTTCTATGTTGATTTGTGTGGGTAAAAAAATATTAAAGCCACAAACTTCGTCTGTCGAAGACAAGCTAAGTGTAATAAGAAGTAAGACTACGTCTGTGGCAAATTTGATTTTTATTCCAAATCATTTTTTTTGCCATTACTAAAATTTTATGTTGAAATAATGCAGTTATA
>JAYEOP010000128.1 GCA_034723125.1 Bacteroidota bacterium
TTATCATACCCTTCTATCGTAATTCTTTTGTTAAACTTTATTTTTGGAGGACGTTTATTTTTCTCCAAATCATAGTTCTTCAAAATGAAGTCTCCTTGGCTAAATGTTTGGAGAACAGTTGAAAGAATGAGTAAACTGATTAAAACTAATTTTTTCATAATATTTTGTGTTTAACTTGTAAATACAAACGCCTTTCCCTCAATATTCTCAATATCAAATCTATATAAATTATTTGAATATTTTTCAGACTTTTATAAAAAATAGGTTAAAGGAAGGATTATTAATAACAGCATTTTTTATATATGAATAATATCTTTTCTTATTCTGATTATTAGTTTATAACAAAATATATTACTTAAATATTAAAACTTCTTTTTCTTTTTGTATATTTCACGTTTTTAAAAATTATTAAAAATTTAAACATCAAATGTTTTTTTGATATAGTAAAAACAAAACTAAACAATTAAAATTATGGAACCATTATTATTTATCATTATTGCATTAGTAATTGGTGCGGCAACAAGACATTTTCTTAAAAAAACACCTTTACCTTTTACTGTTTTACTTTTGATTTTTGGCTTAGGTTTAGGAGTTTTAGCACGTCTTGAATTTTTTCATGGAATTCATTCAATAGAAGAAGCTTTAGAATGGGCAGGAAAGATAGACCCACACGTAATTTTATTTGTCTTTTTGCCAACGCTGATTTTTGAAGCGGCTTTTGCAATGGATGTCCATACCTTTAAAAAGTCATTAGGAAACGCTTCTTTATTAGCAATTCCGGGAATTGTATTTGCCTTAGTCCTTACTGCTCTTTTTCTTATGGGATTAAAATTATTAAATATTGGTTTTGGATCATGGGAATGGAAAATGGCATTATTATTTGGTTCTGTGATTAGTGCTACCGACCCCGTAGCCGTTGTTGCTTTGCTAAAAGATTTGGGAGCGAGCAAAAAATTAGGAACTTTAATTGAAGGTGAATCCTTATTAAATGATGGTACTGCAATTGTAATATTTATGGTAATTTTTGTAGGAATAACAGGCTCGGGACATGGTGGCGATAGTTCCATTTTTGTGGAATTCGGGAAAGTTGCTTTTGGCGGTATTTTGTTAGGAGTTATTGTAGGTGCGATTACTCTTGCTTGGGTAAAAAAAGTATTTAACGATGCAATGGTTGAAATTACTTTAATTATTGCGGCAGCATATCTCACATTTTTTGTTGCTGAACATTTTTTACATGTATCCGGAGTTTTAGGACTTGTTGCATTAGGTTTAGCAATGGCAAGTGCAGGTAGAACAAGAATAAGTGCAGAAGTAGGTCATTTTCTTCATGAGTTTTGGGAGCTTGCAGCTTTTATTGCTAACACTCTTATCTTTTTAATTGTGGGTGTTGTTATCGCATCAAGAACAGTTTTTACTCTAAATGATTTTGTTATACTTTTAATTTTATATGTTGGATTACATGTCATTCGTTTACTATTGATAATAATGTTTTATCCTCTAATGAAAAAAATTGGATATGGTTTACCCAAAAAAGATGCTTATGTTTTATGGTATGGAGCATTACGAGGAGCAATTGGATTAGCACTTGCACTAATCGTTGCAGGAGAACCAAACATTCCTGAGGAAATAAGAAATCAGTTTTTGTTTTACACAGCAGGAATCGTAACTTTAACTCTTTTGGTTAATGCTACAACTATTAAATTTTTAGTAAATGGACTTGGACTAACGGATATTCCTCCTGTAAAAGCAATGATGTTTTCAAATGCATTTAAGGCAATACACAAAGAAAGTAAAAAAGAAATCGATGTTTTAAGAAAAGATCGTTTTATGGGTGGAGCTAATTGGGAAACGGTAAATACATATTTACCTCATAGGGAATTACCAAAAATATCGGATGAAGAAAAAGAAAAAATGGATCCAATGGCTGAAGCACGAAGAAGAATTTTGGAAAAAGAAAAAAGCAGTTATTGGAATCAATTCAAAGAAGGTTTATTAAGTCCTCTTGCATTTACAAAACTTTCTGACAATATGAACGAAATTATTGATAAAGAAGGGAATATTCCATTATCAGAAAGAGAGTATTTAAATTCATTATGGCGAATACCAAAAGTATTTCATTATTTTGAGACTTTTCCTTTAGTTGGCTCTTTTGCAAAAAAAGCTGTCTTTGAAAGACTCGGATTAAGTTATGATATTGCAAGAGGTTTTGTGGTTTCTCAAGAAGAAATATCAAAATTAGTTTCTTCAATGGATTTTGATTTTAATCAGGATGATCAAACAGATGATGAAGAAGAGAGAATTGCTCAAAGCATTAAAGATGAAATAAATGAAAATCGCTTAAGAGGGTTAAATTATATTAAAGAAATTCATCAGGGCTTTCCTGAAATAACAAGTTCCATTGAAACGAAACAAGCTACAAGGTCAATACTTAACTTTGAAAAATCCGCTATTGCAAAACTACAAAAAGAAGGTCAGCTTGAAAATGATGAAACTGAAAAAATGATTGTGGATGTAGAAAAAAGGATGAAGAAGTTAATGGATTCACCACTTATTACAACTTTAATGGAGCCAATTGAAGTGCTTAAGGATGTTAGCTGGTTGAAAGCTGTTGACGAAAACGTAAGTAGTGAAGTAATAAAAATTGCCAAAGAAAAGGATCATAAGCCTGGTCAGAAACTTATTGAGCGAGGAGATTCAGGAAAAAAAGGAATGGTAGTTATTGCACGTGGAAGTGTAAAAGTAATGGTTGGAGATACAGTAGTTGATATTCTGGGAACAGGAAGTGTAATTGGTGAAATGTCTGTATTGGCAGGTGTTCCACGAACAGCAAATGTTATTGCTGACACTCCTGTTACAGCTTTATGGCTTTCTTCGGAAGATATGCAAAATGTAATTAAAAAATCATCTGAACTTGAAATAAATCTTTGGAACACTGCCGGACAACGATTTGCTGAAAATCTTCTTGGTTCTATAGATCCTTATATGAATTGGTCTCAAATAAAAATGAGAAGATGGCTTAGTGATTTTGAAATCAGAAAGATAAAAGAAGATGAGAAAATAAACCTTCACAACAAAATTGCCGTTTTAGTTTATGGTGTTGCTTCAGATAAAGAAACAGGTCATGTGTATCAGGCACCTTCGGTAGTTGACATTTCAGAGGCTGTTTTTTCAAAGAATGCATGGGTAATGATATCGGAACAAAAGTAAAAAAGCAATAAAAAATTTTATTTATGAGGATTTCAAAAAGAGAATTAATAAAGTCATCTTATTTCGTAATTTTATATTCTGTTATTTGTGTTTATTACATTGTTGATGTCCTTTTGTTTAAGGATTCATATATCATAGATGTACTTTTTTTCGTTCTTAGCACTCTTGTAATAGTTCAAATTTTCGTATTTTTTAGAAAGTTTTTAAGAAGATATTATCAGTATCAGGATAAAAAACATATTTTAACGTCTATACTTATTCTTGAAATATTACATACTGTTATTATTTTATTTTTTAACGGTAATTTTATTAATTCTTGGGATTTAACATTTTTATATAAATTTCTATTTATTTTAACAACAGCTCTTTTAATAATTTTTTATTTTGTTCTGTTTTTAAAAGTAAACGACTTATCTAACAAGCATTTTAAATTATTAAAATTATTTTCCTATTCATTATTGCTAATCCCTATGGTTGTTTTTGTTACATCATTATCTGCAAGATTACAAGGCTATGACATTATGAGTTCAATTGAAAATGAATTCCCTGTAATCGTACTATCTACTGTAAAAATTATTCCCTTTTTGATACTTGCAAAAATTTATTGCCAAGCAACATATAGGCATAAGGAGTAATTAGAGATATTATTTAGTGGCTATAAGAAAAATGTATGTTTTTGACTGTTAGAATATTATGTGTATTTTGTCGCTGAATCTAATGTCATAAAGTAGTCATTTGATTGTCATTAAGTTACAAAATCCAATGACAGCTTGTCTAAATGACTATTAATGACAATTGAATGACTTTTACATTCACATACATTTTTAATTCAAAGCCCAAGTATAATGAGTAATACAAAGTTTTCTTAGTGCCACTAATTAGTAATATGAAAAAGCAATTGTTGATCAGGTAAGCTCAACTTACAACCTTAAATTTTAATTACTCTGTTTTTCAACTTTAATTTTCAAAAGAT
>JAYEOP010000129.1 GCA_034723125.1 Bacteroidota bacterium
TTTTCAGAGTTTTTCATATACTTCTTCAAATTTTTTTACATTATCCCGATATTGCTTCAAAAATTTTCATTGTCTATAAAAAACTCTGAAAATCTTAATGCGAATGTATTTATAGAACCTCCCTTAATATCAAATGTTATAATTTAAAGCAAACTTACAAATTTTAGTAAATATAAGAAAGTTTTTATTTGCAATTATAAAGCTTTGTGCTTTTAAAAAATTTTATACTTGAGTCCACTCTAAATAGTGGCACTAAGAAAACTTTGTATTACTCATTATACTTGGGCTTTGAATTAATAATGGATGTGAATGTAAAAGTCATTCAATTGTCATTAATAGTCATTTAGCCAAGCTGTCATTGGGTTTTGTAACTTAATGACAATTTAATGACAATCAAATGAATACTTTATGATATTAGATTCAAGCGACAGAATACACATAACATTCTAACAGTCAAAAACATACGTTTTTCTTATAGCCACTAAATAGTAATGAATGCAGGTTTTGAAAATCATTTTTAGACTTTTTAGAGTGGACTCATACTTAATTATTTTAATCCTTTTGAACTATTAATAATTACTTCTGATAGAATAGATTATCAGTCTTTCAACTTATGTGTTTTATAAAGGACATCAGGTAATTACTTAAAATATAACCCCATCTTTGTTACAATGACATCCCTATATGCATCGTATTCATTACAAGAATACTTTGTATTTGCATCGTATCTGTTACAAAAATAGTCGATATTTACCTCGTATTTGTTACAAATAGTATTTATATTTGCACAACTTTAATGATATATAGCAAATGAAAATACAACGGAAAGTATATAAAAAGCTCTTGGAATGGAAAGATTCTAAATACAGAAAGCCTTTATTATTGCGTGGTGCAAGGCAAGTAGGTAAAACCACATTAATAAGGGAGTTTTCTAAAGAGTTTGATAATTATATTGAGCTTAATTTAGAAAAAGAAGCTGACTGTGATTTATTTGAAACAGATGATATAAATAAAATATTAAATGCGGCATACTTACTAAAAAATTTAGAGCCAACTAAAAAAAACACACTTCTTTTTCTGGATGAAATTCAAGAATCACCAAAAGCAATTAAGCAATTAAGATATTTTTACGAAGAAAAGCCTGAACTATATGTGATTGCAGCCGGTTCTTTATTAGAGTTTGCAATAAGTAAAGTAGCAAGTTTTCCTGTGGGTAGAATAGAATTTCTTTATCTTCATCCTCTAAGTTTTGAAGAGTACTTAGGAGCGATACAACATAAAGTAGCCATTGATGCGTTAAAAACTATCCCTATACAGGATTATGCTCAAAGCGTATTACTTAATTTATTTCATGAGTATGCTATTGTTGGTGGAATGCCTGAAATAGTTAGTCGATTTGTAGATAATAAAAATATAGCAAGTTTGTCAAAAACGTATTTGGGACTTTGGCAATCATATAAAGATGATGTTGAAAAATATGCACGTAACGATTCTGATAAAAAAATTATTCGTCACATTGTTGAAACTGCACCTAAGCAAATTGATAGGATAAAATTTGAAGGATTTGGCAATTCAAATTATCGCTCACGTGAAGTCGGTGAAGCCTTACGTTCATTGAATTTTGCAAAAATTATTCAACTTGTTTATCCTACAACGAGTTTATCTCCTCCCATAATTCCCGATTTCAAAAAAAGACCTCGATTGCAGTTTTTAGATACAGGTTTATTAAATAATATATTGCTATTGCAAGGCGATATGATAGTGGTGAGTGATTTGAATGATTTTTATCGTGGGAAAATAATACAGCATTTGATATGTCAAGAATTAATTTCAATACATGATGAACATCCGTTTATCCCACATTTTTGGGTACGTGAAGAAAAAAATCGCAATTCTGAAGTTGACATTGTTTACAGACATAATAAGTATATAATTCCTATTGAGGTGAAATCGGGAAAGCAAGGTAAACTTCGTTCCTTACATCAATTTGTTGAACGAAGCAATCATCCCTATGCGATACGATTATATGCAGGGAAATTTAAAATAGAGAATCATAAAACACCGGATGGAGTACCATATTTATTAATGAATTTACCATATTTTTTAGGAACTAAAATACCAGAGTATATTAATTACTTTGTGGAAAATTACAAACTTTGATGTTAATTTAATCTCAAAAACAAAAAATGAAAAGAAAATATTTGAAAAGAGGGTGGCTGAATTTGAAGCAAAAACAGTAAATCAAAATCTAAAGAACAATTAATAATTAAAAAAAAGGTAATTTAAAAATTGAATGAAAAATGGAAATATTGAAATAAGGAGTGCAGAAATAGAGCATTTAAATGCAATTTTAGAAATTGCAGATCAACAATTTGGTAATAATTATCTTTCAAAAAGAGAGCTTGAAAGCTATTTGATTGATTCAAAGTACCAGATTTTAATTGCATTACAGGATGATATTTTGTTAGCATACTCTTTAATAAAAATTTGCTTCGTAAAAGAACTTTTAGCTTTTATTAAAGCTGAAAAAAAGAAAATAGAAAGATTATTGAAAAACCATCAACCTATTGCATGTAGAATGCAGATCGCAGTTTCTGATGCATATATGGGCTTGGGAGTTGGAAAAAAACTAACAAATAAAAGTCTTGAATTATCAAAAAAATATGCGAAATCTTCATTAAGTGTAGTATGGAAAAATGGAAGAGAGAATGGCATGGACAATATTTTATTAGACAATGGTTTTGTTAAAGCATTTGAGGAAAAAAATTACTGGAAAGAGGATAGCTTAATAAAAAATTATAAATGTAAAAATTGTGGTTTGCCACCTTGCACTTGCAGTGCAGTGATTTATTACCAAGTATGGGATTCTTAAATTTGGACATAAAATCAATTGTTTGTTTATCAACATCAATTTTTTTTTTGGTGGATTTTTTTAAAACATCTACTTTTGTATTTTATTAAAAAAATACATACTTATGAATATACATGAATATCAAGGAAAAGAAGTTTTAAAAAATTTAGGAGTTCAAGTTCCATTAGGATTTGTAATAAATTCTTCAGATGAAGCGATAGATGCTGCGAAAAAAATTCAAAAAGAAACAGCTACTGATACATGGGCTGTAAAAGCACAAATTCATGCAGGTGGGCGAGGAAAAGGTGGTGGAGTTAAAATTGCAAAATCACTAGACGATGTTAAAAAATATGCAGAACAAATACTAGGAATGACTTTGGTAACTCATCAAACAGGAGAAGAAGGAAAGCTTGTTCGCAAAGTTTTAATTGAGCAAGGAGTTTATTATCCGGGTCCCGAAGACGTTGAAGAGTATTACATGAGTGTTCTTTTAAATCGTGAAACAAAGAAAAATATTATTATGTATTCCACTGAGGGTGGAATGGATATTGAAACCGTTGCTAACAAAACACCGCATTTAATTTTTAAAGAAGAAATTGATCCTGCTGTTGGAATTCAAGGATTTCAAGCTAGAAGAATTGCTTTTAATCTTGGACTTTCAGGAACCTCTTTTAAGCAAATGATAAAATTTGTTTTCGCACTTTACAAAGCCTATGAAGCAACAGACTCATCAATGTTTGAAATTAACCCTGTTTTGAAAGCATCCGATGGGAAAGTTTTTGCAGCAGATTGCAAAGTAAATATTGACGATAATGCTCTTTTTAGGCATAAAGATTTTGTTGATATGAGAGATTTGCACGAGGAAGATCCTCTTGAAGTTAAAGCAACTGATAATGACCTTAATTACATAAAATTAGATGGTAATGTAGGTTGTATGGTTAATGGTGCCGGACTTGCAATGGCAACAATGGATATGATTAAATTGTCAGGTGGTTCACCTGCAAATTTCTTGGATGTTGGTGGCTCAGCAAATGCAAAAACAGTAGAAGCAGGATTCAGAATTATAAATGAAGATGAGAATGTAAAAGCTGTTTTAATAAATATTTTTGGAGGTATTGTTCGCTGTGATCGTGTAGCACAAGGAATTGTAGATGCATATAAGAATATTCCTAATTTTGATTTACCACTTATTGTGAGATTGCAAGGAACAAATGCAGAAGAAGGTAAAAAAATAATTGACGATAGTAGCTTAGAGGTATTTTCTGCTATTCATCTTGAAGATGCTGCAGAACTCGTAAAAAAAGTTGTTTAAGGGAGGTTCTA
>JAYEOP010000130.1 GCA_034723125.1 Bacteroidota bacterium
ATGCGAAACTTGAGTTAATAAAAAAAGAATCTGGTATCCCCGAAATAAATACGGGAGTGAACTATGTCGATGGATTAGCATAGTTTGTACCGCAAAATTTCGGTACAAGCTATGATAACCTTTCGGTATGAAAATTATTTTAAGATTTTTTAGAGTGGACTCATTATTACTAAAACAAATTTTTAAAAATTTCGTTTATCAATTAATTGTCTCTATTTAATTTCATTTTATGCTATAACTTCTACACTCAAAACATTTTTTTAAAAGTAAATTATTTTGATTTTTTAAATTATTAAAAAATAATAAAATGAAAAAAACAGCTCTAATACTCGTACTCTTGATGTTAAATTTTATTGCTTTTTCTCAGGGAACCCTTATTTGTAAAATTAAAGTTTTGAATAAAAATGAAATGCCCATTTCCGGTTTTGAATTGGTTTTTAAAGAAAAATCTCAAAACTTAGTAATTAAAAAAATAACGGATATTGATGGTGTTGCAAATGTAGAATTCGACAAAGGAGAAATATGGACTTTAAATTTTAAAGATGTCAAAAATTATCATACATTCAGAGTTCCTTCTTCTGGTACAAAAAATTCATTTTTTTCATTTGTTTACGATCCTATGTATTTTAAATTTAAAAGTCGAGAAGTTGCTGACAGAACAAATGTTAATATTCAAGAAATAAATCAGGAATATATTAAAAAAATAAAGCCTGTAAAAAACATGGGTTTTGTAATAATAACTTTAATTACTCCTGAAAATCAAGTTGTAAAAAACACAGCTGTTGCATTGTTTAATTTGAAGCAAAAAACAAAATATTTAAATAAAACCAATTCGCAGGGTAAAGCATTTTTTATCGTTCCTTATGGCTTTTCCTATGAAGTTGATGTGAAAAATTTGGAATGCTATGATAAAGTATCAATGCTAAGTAAAAGATATTCAATTGTTTCGGCTAAGGTAAGTTATAAACCAACCGAAATTAATGAACAATTGGTTAATGATACTTTTATACAAAATATTGCTAATAATAAATTTAAACCTACTTCAGAAAGAGCTTTTTTAACAGTAAGGGTTTTTGATTTTGAGAATGGAGCGTTAAATAATGAAGAAGTGGTTTTGGAGATGATTGATTCAGAGAAATGCTATAAAGCAATTACTAACATAAAGGGTGAAACTAAATTTTTGCTTCCTATTAATTCAAAATATCTTGTGCATTTTAAATACGAGAGAAGTGTGGGAGTAATTGATTTAAGTAATGTTATAGGATTTAAAACCGTTTCTGTTAGATATAACTATCGTGGTAGTAACGAAATTGAGGACTTTTATCGAAGCACTGAAAGAGATAAGAATGGATTTATTACCAAGTTTATGACAACTCCGATAATAAAAGCCAAACCATTGGATTATGATTATTTAGAAAAAACCGATATAGGTTATAATATTTGTTTTAAATCAAAAACTCAAACATCAACACCTCTTGTTGTTGATGATAATTTTTATATGCATAATGGTTATTTAGAACGTGGATTTTATTGTTTTGATATGAATGACGGTAGTTATGAATGGGGGGTAGAACTTGCTGAAAGTGGAGTGAGTACTGCGGTTTGTGATGAAGATATTATTTTATTAAATACATATTCTTGTACTTTATATGCAATTAATGCTAAAACAGGTGAATTGATTTGGTCAAAGTGGCTGGGTCCTATTTTATATCATACACCTTCTGTAAAAAATGGGAAAGTATATGCTGTATATCCAAACAGTCTTGATTTTTTAAATGATAATTCAAAAGGGGAGTTTGTTCTCGTTTGTTTTGACTTACAAAGCGGTAATATTGTTTGGCAAAATTGGTTGAACTCAGAAGTACTTTCTGCAGTTGTTGTTACAGAAAAGAACGTTTATTTAACAACTTTAAGTGGTTCACTTTATTTATTTGATAATTCAAACGGAGAGAAAATTAATAGTCTTAATTGTAATGCAACAACTCCCCCAATGGTAGTTAACGATAGAGTTTTTGTTACTCAAAAAGTTAAAGGTGAATCTGATTACGAAGAGAATGTAGTTTATAGTGCAAAGGATTTAAGTTACATTCAGGCTTTTTCAAATCTAAGAGGAAAAGTTAAAGATGAAATTTACTCCTTGAGTAATGCTGACAAAATGAATCATAGTGGAAGCAGGATGCTACATTATAAAAATAAGAATTACAATGTGATTGATAACAGACTTATTTGTTCTAATCCAAATAATGGTGCAATTATCTGGTCGGCAGAACTATCAAAAAAACCGGAAGACAATGCAAGTATGCCGGTAATAACAAATGATAGATTGATTATTGGTTCAATTGACGGATATGTAAGAATATTTAATGCTGAGAATGGTAAGAAACTTAGTGAGTTTAATACTGGCGAACAAATTTGTATTCAACCTGCGGTTAACAACGGTGTAATTTCATGTGGTACAAAAAATGGGAAAATTGTTACAATTGATACAAAAGATAAAAGCTTAACAGGGTGGAATCAATGGTGCATAGACGGTGGACATAACACTGTTATTAAAGATTAAAAAAATGTTACTACTCAGCAACTTTGCAGAATATAAAAACCACTGACGAAGTCTGTGGCAAATTATTAAGTCTCAATATCTTATACTTGCTGAGTAGCAAGGTTTACCATCTTTTTCCAACAGAAAGATTTAAATATAAATTGTAATAAATATTTTGGTTTTCTATATAGGCTAAGATTGGGAGTTTATCGGGGAAGGCATCAATCATAAAACCTGCTTCAAGGGATTTGTAATTTTCTTCATATTCATTCCATTCAAAGCTAAGGCTGAACTTGGCAAACAAACCAAAAGCGGCTGTTAAATCCTCAAAGCCTTTAAAATATGTTGTGCCACCATAAATATTTCCTTGATTATAATGATGAGGATTGCTCGGGTCATATTTTTCAGTTTCTTTATAAAATTTACCATCATCATTTTTATAAATAAATTCAAGGTAAATGGGATTGAGTAAAGCTAAATCACCACCTATTACAAAATTTGCTTTAGCTTTAATTCCAAAAGGATTTTCTTTATCGGCAATAATGTATTGATACCCAAACCCGGGACGAATTAATAAAATATGGTATTTTCTTCCGTAAACATAAGGTTTCGCATTCTCAAGAACAGGGTTTAAAACTTTTATTTCTTTGGGATGTTTTAGAGAAAGGATATCAAGATTAAGAATAAAATTATTGCTTACATTTTTATTGACCAGATATTGAAAATTTCCTCCCCAGCCATTTGTGTGTAATTGAATACCAACGGCTATTGAATTATCATATTTTATAGTCGTGTATTGATTGATAGCATTTTCCTGCCCAATTAGTTGGAGTGAAAGAAAAATTGAGAACAATATTGGAAATACTTTTTTCATTAAGGAAAATATTCTTTATATATAATTGATATAAATAATTATTTGTAAGAACTTTCAATTGCAAATTGTGTGCTATTTGTGGAGTTATCCATCATAGGGCATAAATCTCTTTCGCATGCTCCAAGTATTATTATTAATGTAATTGCAGTTAATAGTATTTTGATTTTTTTTAACACAATTCAAATTATTTAAGTTAAAAACAAAAAGCAAAGTTAACACTCAACACATGGAAAATAATATTTTAATTTAATTATTTGTTAACGAGATGTTAATGTTTTATCATTTTTATTCATGCAAAATCCAGGACAAAGGTCTTGATGACACGAGATAAAAGCAAATAATGAAATTAGAAAAATGATTAATAAAAGTAATCTTTTTGAAAAAGAAAATATTTTGTTAAATTTGTCCATACTTATATTATTGTTTGACAATGTTGCAAAGGTACAAAATAATTTAGTTTGTGGATATATTATACTGAAAATTATGGTGACTTTAGTTTTCTTGTTACTAAGACACTAAGAATCACGAATGTTTTTTTGTTTGCCACAAAGACATAAAGACACAAAGGAACACGAATTTTTTTTTGTTTTCCACTAAGAAATAAATGTACAAATTTTCATAAAGATTTTTTTTAGTGACTCTTCGTGCCTTAGAGTCTTTGTGGCTACTCTTTTTTGTTTGCCACAAAGACACGAAGACACAAAGGAACACTAATTTTTTTTTGTTTTCCACTAAGAAATAAATGTACAAATTTTCATAAAGATTTTTTTTAGTGACTCTTCGTGCCTTAGAGTCTTTGTGGCTACTCTTTTTTGTTTGCCACAAAGACACGAAGACAGTAAGTAACTAAATATGTATTGTTTCTACTGTAATTGTAGTTTACCTGAAGTTAAGATTCCCTTGCTTGTTGAATAAATCTGATAATAATAAATTCCATTTGCTTCGTTTTGTCTTTGAAAATGTGTGGTCTCATTATTAATTTGAATTTTCCTAACACTTTGACCTGAAGAATTATAAAGTTCAAGAATCATTTCATTATTGTAAATTTCAGGTATTTCAATATTTACAAAGCTTTTTGCAGGATTAGGGTATAGATTAATTTTTTCATGTTTGATATAATTCTCTTTGATAGAAGTGTAATATTGATTTATTTCACTATCAGTTAAAGTGCAATTAAACATCTTAATATTGTCTATTGACCCATGAAAGAAATAATCTATTTTTCTGCCACATCCAATTCTTGTATTTTCAGCTCCATCAGGGCTTCCATGATAGTACCCCATTACGCCTGAATAAATTTTTACTCCGTCAAGATAATAATGTAATGAGTCTTGATTAAGTGCAACTGCAACAAAGTACCATTGATTCAAATTGATAGAAGCCTCAAATTGGTTGCCAGTTTTTCCAACATTATATTTTAAATTATATTGAGAGCCATCTTTAACAATTACAATGATATTTTTTCCATAAAGTAAATCAGGTGTGTCATTGTTTAAAATAACTCCTGATTCATTATGTGATTGAGATTTAAACCATAGTGTTATGGATCTTTCAGGGTAATCAAATGTTTCAGGTAAAATGATATAATTATCTATTCCATTGAAAGAAAATGCTGCGTTATTATCTCCTGTAAATCCTGTTGTTATAATTGCACCATGATTTGTGCCGTGATAATTGTTTGTTGTCTTATCCATTACATTGGCATCAAACTGATAGTCGGCTACTATACAAGAACTCCTTTGTGAATATACTGATACAGAACAAAAAAGTATTATTGTCAGGAAGTAAATATTTTTCATGTTTTTTGATTTAAAAGTTAATAATTATTAAGTTTTCTATTTCATTATTAATTTTCAAATATAATCCATTATCTTATATAACAAATATTTTTTATCCACTTATTTTTAATCAATAAAATTTAAATCAATTGTTTGACTACTGTTAAATAAATAATTTTTTGCTAATGAGGATAGTTCAGTGGAATAATTATTGAGATTTCGTGATGAAAATACACCTAAGCCATTTTCAATATTTGTGTATTCAGGTTTTTTTTGAACAATTCCAACTGAAGGACGATTTACATATATGTAGTAATAAATTTCTTTTCCTCCTGCCGAAAAAAGTAGTTCTATGTTATTTCTTGGTAGTTTTCTTTCAATGGATACATCAGCTTCAATATTATCTGCAATAAATTCAAAAAATTTCTTGCCATTAACACTTATTTCCATTTCAATGCTTGTTTGGCTTGGGGTTTTTAAATATGAAGCTAAGCTCCAAATAAGCTCAACAGTATCTTTTTTGGATGGATTATTTTTTTTGTATTCCAAATAGGTAAATTTTAAATCAATGTTATAGAAATAGGCATTTTCTCCGGGAAACCATTTTATTTTTGTTTTATTAGCTGTGTCAAAATGAATCAATCCCATTGGTCGTATTTGAATCATATTTCCTACAATATCTGTTTGAGAGCTAATGGCTTTTCCTGTTTTTGTATTTGTTATTTTTAATTTATAAATTGAGTTTTTATCTAATTCGGTACCTGAGGGTGTACGATATAAGTGTTGTCCCGGTGCATAAAAATCTCCGTAAACACTTTTGTTCTCGTTGTATTCTTTAAACAGAATTATATCGGATTTATGATTGCCGTTTTTCCATTCTTCAAGTACTACAAATAAGGAATCCATGTAGTAAAGTGAATCTGGGTTATTTGATGCAATTGAATCAGCTATCATTCCTTCGTTTGTAAATGCTTTTCCAATTTTTATGTAATGAATATTGTTGCTCTCATTTGGATTTAACATGCCATAAACAATGGTAATATCTTTCCATTCGGAATTAACTTGAAAGTCTTCTTCACATGAAAAAAGGAAGAGCGAAAAAACTAAAAGGATAAAAATTTTTTTAAACATCAAATAATTTTATAAACTTTATTAACTTTGTAAATTATACTGGTGCAAATTTATCATTTATTTATGAAATTCATAACTATAATTTTTGTTTTTGTTTGTGTGTTTTCTGCGAATTCACAAAATATTAATCTTAATCACTTTGATAAGGAATTATTTTCCTGTGATTTTTCGGATAAAAAAACTGCTGAACTCTGGCCTTCCATGAATAGTTCTGATGGCTTAATTATGATTCAAAACAACAAATATGTTATTGATAGAAAAGATGAATTTAGGGGTTATAATGTTTTCCCTGAATATTTGAATTTTTATAAAAATTGTGAGTTACAGTTTTCATTCACACTAAATTCTGATGAACCTGCAGGTATTCTTTTTAATTTTAATGAAAAGAAAAATCAAGGATATCTTATTGAAATAAACAGTAATAGAAAATTTAGAATTAAAAAGTTTCTTTCAAATGGTCAATTTGAATTTATTACAGGGAAAAATGAAAAAAAAAGTTGGCTAAAGTTTAAAATGCTTAACAAAGACAATGTTATTAATGATATAAATATTCTTGTTATTGAAAATGATGTAGAAATTTATTTAAATAATTTTTTTGCTTATTCATTCACATCAAAAATGCAGTATCAGTGCAGAAATTTTGGTATTTATGTAAGTCCTTCGAGTAAAATATCAGTTGATAAAATTAATTTATTAATTCATCATAATGATTTTGGAAAATATAACAATATTATAGGTGCATCTGATTCTGAGGGTAATATCGATTTAAAGAATAATTCATCATCATCTCAAAATGTTAGAAAATATCTTAATAAAATAGTTTCGCTCAATAATGAATTGAAAACTTTGGAATTGGAAATTGTGCAAAATGTAAAAAAACTTGAAAGGTGTAAGTATGATAATTCTATGCTAAATAATTATATATCAATCAACTTAGATACTGAACTTCAAAAAAAACTTAATAAAGCTGAACGCGAGTTGGTAATATTAAAGCAAAAACAATCCGATCTTATTGCTGAAAATAAATCTTTGCAAGAATTTAAAAGATTTTATCTGAACGATAAAAATGATAAAGACATTGTGAATTTTTTGTATGACGAAATTCATAAAATTGAAAAAGAAAACGAAAAATTGAAGCGTGAAATTACACGGCTTAAATCAAAATACTAATATATGTCCACTTATAAAAGAAGTTTTCCCAAGATTACAACTAAGGTTCTTCAAACTTTAAAAAAGAAGAAGGAAAAAATTGCTATGATAACTGCTTACGATTTTACAACAGCTAAGATTGTTGATAATGCAGGTATTGATATTATATTAGTTGGAGATTCTGCTTCAAATGTTATGGCAGGACACGAAACTACTTTGCCAATTACACTTGACCAAATGATTTACCATGCCGCTTCTGTTGTAAGGGCAAAAGTAAATGCAATGGTAGTTGTTGATTTGCCTTTTGGTGCTTATCAGGGGAATTCAAAAATAGCTTTAGATTCAGCAATAAGAATTATGAAAGAATCGGGAGCTAATTCTGTTAAAATGGAAGGTGGTGAAGAAATTCTTGAATCTATAAATAGAATAATAACAGCAGGAATACCCGTTATGGGTCATTTAGGTCTTACTCCTCAGTCAATAAATAAATTTGGAACTTATACCGTAAGAGCAAAGAGTGAAGCTGAAGCTGATAAATTAATGAAAGATGCCAGCATACTTGAAGAAGCGGGATGTTTTGCAATAGTACTTGAAAAAATTCCTGAAAAGCTTGCACAAATTGTTGCCAACAATTTAGTGATTCCGGTAATTGGTATTGGTGCAGGTCAGCATGTTGACGGTCAGGTTCTTGTTTATCATGATATGATTGGCTTAAATCAAGATTTTCATCCTCGTTTTTTAAGACGTTATGCAGACCTTAATAAAATTGTTACCGAAGCAGTTCAAAATTATATTGTTGATGTAAAATCAATGGATTTTCCTTCGGAGGATGAAAGTTACTAATACTAAACCGCCATCAAGATACTGAAAATAAAACATTTCTTTTCGCCCTGTTTTTATTCAAAAAATTATTCCGTAGCTATGGCTATGCAAGAATTTTGTGAAGAAAAACAAAACAAAAATAATTTATTTTCTTAATCAGCATCTTAATAGCGGTTTAGTATAACACAGATTCATATACTTAGTGCCTCTAAGAAAACTATCAAATTTTGCAGAGTTTTCTTAGAGACACTACTTATAAAAAAGGGGGAGTTGAGGTCGCGAGCGGACTCGAACCGCTGTGACTGGTTTTGCAGACCAACGCCTAACCACTCGGCCACGCGACCTTTTTTTGAGTTGCAAAGATACTAATTATTATTTAGTGTCTCTTAGAAAACTCTACAAAATTAAAAATGTTTCTTTTTGCGATATTTTTATTTTTCTCAAATCACTGATGCAAAGGCATCAGTTCATATCCAAAAAGTAAAAATCTCATCAAAAATAATTCATTTTATAAAAATAGATAGTTTTCTAAGAGGCACTATTTAATAAACAAAGTTTCTACAAAAGCTGAATTGACTTTTTCATTCCTTATCGGGTTTAATTTCCTTACTTTTAAGCGTACTTTTATTAGCTTTGGATATTCTTTAATTATTCCTTTGTAAATTTCTTCCAAAACAGTTTCAATAAGATTAAACTTTTTGACCATATTTGCTTTTACAATGTTACATACCTTCTCGTAATCAATTGTTTGATCAAGTTCATCCTCAATATTTGAAAAATCTATATCTGTTTCCAGTGTTACATCAACGAGAAAAATTCTTCCTTCTTCTTTTTCCCATGAGTAAACGCCTACTGGTGCTTTTACTTCAATTCCTTCAATGCCAATAATACTCATAAACTTAATTTGTGTTATTTAAACAGATATATTTTAAGAGTGCAAAATATAATTATTTAATAAACTTGAAGAAATTAGAAAAAGAAAAATTTAACTGAATTATTATCATCAAATCTTTTTAAATGTTGATAAGTCTTGACTTATCAAGATTTGAATAGATTGCAATAAAAACTTGATAAATTATTTTGAAATGTTCTATTAGTGGTATTTAGTGCCTCTAAGAAAACTATCAAATTTTGCAGAGTTTTCTTAGAGACACTATTTAGTGGCTATAAGAAAACTCATATATTTTTGACTGTTAGAATATTATGTGTATTTTGTCGCTTGAATCTAATGTCATAAAGTAGTCATTAAATTGTCACTAAGTTACAAAACCCAATGACAGCTTGGCTAAATGACTATTAATGACAATTGAATGACTTTTACATTCACATCCATTATTAATTCAAAGCCCAAGTATAATGAGTAATACAAAGTTTTCTTAGAGGCACTATTTAACCCAACTTGGCTCTACTCAAATACACATTCCTAACTTGTAAAAATTGATTAAATTTTGCTTCTGCTTACCGGCATTGTCATACATCTACAACCGCCACCACCACGTGCTAATTCGCCACCTTCCATGGTGATTACATATTTTTCGTAATTGTTTAAATTTATTTTTTTACTAATAACATCTTTGGCTTTTATAACTTCAAATCCGTTATTATTCATTTCTTCAATTGTATAAATATTTCTGCCGTAGCCAATTACTTTTCCGGGGGCAAGAGCAAAGAAGTTTGCTCCACTATGCCATTGCTCTCTATCCTGAATATAGCTGTCTTTTTTGCCACCACAATAAATCGGTTCCATATCCATTCCAAGTTCTTTAAGTGCCGATGGAATACTTTTTTTCTCTTTTATTGAAATTACTTTTCCGTTATCAATTTGAATATGAATAGTTAAAAACCTGTTTGTTTTGAGGATAAGTGGTTCATAAACCATACATTTATCGTTATCAAGAAAAGTAAAAGCCATATCAAGATGAATAAATGATTCAGGCTCATAAGGCAATTCTTGAATAATTATGTGTCTTTTTACTTTTTGTTTTTTTATGTATTCAATAACTTGGTCAATTCCTTGAGTTGTTGTTCTGTCTCCATTCCCAATAAGTAAAATATCCTCTCTTGCAACAAGAATATCACCGCCTTCAATTGTAGCTTTAGAATCAGAATTTTCATAGCGGGCAAGATTTACGGTTTCTGAATGTAAAAGAGGGTGGTGCTTAAAAATTGCTTCCATTATAAGTGATTCTCTGTCTCTTACATTGCTTGCCATTTTGTTGATAAGCACCTTGTTGTATATTGTCGATGAGGCATCTCTTGTAAAAAAGAAATTATGCAATGGGCGTAATGAATATCTTTCTTTATCAAGAAATTTTGAAAGATTATCTTTTACCATTACAACACCTTCAATGAGCTTAGTTGATAATTCCTCATGATTTAGTGAACACAAATAATCAGTTAGCTCAACAATGTTTTCATTTTTACAAATGAAATTTATCAGTTCTGTTTTTACATCATTGTTTTTTAAAATATCTGATAGAAGTTCTTTTGCTTGAAAAGTGTTTGTTAATTCCGATAAAAGAGCATTAAGCTGTTTATATTCTTTTTTTGCAGTATTGAGGTTTAAAATATCACTGTACAAAGCTCTCTCGGCATTTTCAGGAATCATGTTTTCAACTTCATGTCCCGGTGTGTGCAAAATAACTCCATTGAGTTTTCCTATTTCTGAAAAAATATTTGCTTTTAAATGTTTCATTTGTTGTGATTAATGTGATTACAAAATTATGAAAATACTTTGTGCTTAAACCTCAAATCCATCTAACAATCTTCGCAACAAAAGCATTTGGGAAAAATGGTGAATTCAAGAAATTTGCTACGAATTTGGAAGCTTGAAGTTGTTTTTTATTAATCTCCGAAACTTTTACCAATTGTTTTCCTGTATTTGTTCCGTCAACTAAGCCTGTAAGTGCTTTTGGTGCTGAGGCAAGTCCTTCACTTATGTTTTCCCTGATTTTTATTTTTCCTTCTTTTATCCATTTCAAAAGCATGAGTATTGCTTCAATATATCTCTTTTCAAAATCAATTACTACAAAGCCTTGTTTCCGAATTCTTTTTCTTAGCAAAACAGTCGTATCTCGCATTCCTACATCCTGTTTGGCAGAGTCTAAATTAGAAAGAGACATCCTACCACAAAGTACTATTCGTGCAAAATTATTGTATGAATCCAAAAGTGAATTTGCAAAATCACCTGCTACGTTATCAAAATAAATGTCAACTCCATTTGGACAAACATCCTTTATTGCCTTTGACAAGTCCTTTTCTTTTTTATAATTAATTGCTTCATCAAAATTAAGTTTATTTTTTAAGTAATCAACTTTTTCGTCAGTGCCGGCAATACCAATGGTTTTACATCCTTTTATTTTAGCAATTTGTCCTACAAGCGAACCAACACTTCCTGCTGCTGCCGATACTACTACCGTTTCTCCTTTTTTAGGCTTACCTACTTCAAGTAATCCGAAATAAGCCGTTACTCCAGCAAGTCCTATTACACTTAGATTCCATGAAACTTCTCCCAAATAGGGATTCAACTTTCTAATTTCTTTTGCAGGGAGTGATGTGAATTCTTGCATTCCAACATTTGCAAAAAACAAATCGCCAATCTTAAATTTTTTTGATTTTGATTCCACAACCTGTGCAATACCGTAACACTGCATAATATCTCCAACATTCGTTCTTCCCGCATAATTGTCGTCATCTCTCAGTCTTCCGAATAATGCAGGGTCCATTGAAAGCCATAGTATTTTTCCTAAAACCTCATCCTTTTGCATTTCAGGTTTTTTACCTTCAATCAATTTAAAATCAGATTCAAGTATTTTTCCTTGCGGTTGTTTCTCTAAAATTATTTGTCGGTTCATAAATTTTTTATTTTGGTTCTATGTCAAATACTGTGGGTAATCAAATTTGCCACAGACTTCGTCTGTCGAAGACATGCAAAAAGTAAAGACTACGTCTGTCAAAGACAGATTCACAGATTACAAAATTACTCTTTTTGTAATTAATGAATTTTAGCAAAATTTCGATATAACCGGACTAAAGGATATATCTTATTAGAATATTGCATATAAATTAATTTTAATCTGTGAATCTGTGGCTTTAATTTTTAAATTACTTTTTGGAGTCTATTCATTTTTTTAACTTTAAGTACTTCTTTCTGTTTATTCGTAACACATAACTTTTAGTCTTTAGATTTTAACATTTAGTTCCTTAGCCAATTCCAAATTATCTCTTTACCATACTCAGTCATAATTGATTCAGGGTGAAACTGAACTCCCTTAACATCAAATTTAGCATGAGAAATTGCCATGATATTTTTTTTCTTATCAACTGCTGTTATTTTTATACTATTAGGTAATGAAATTCTATCAATCACCCATGAATGATACCTTCCTCCTTTAATTACATCAGGAATATTTTTGAAAATATAATCATTTTTATTTTTGATAAAAATATCAGTACTTTCTCCGTGAAGAATTGTTTTCAAGTTTTTAAGTTTTGCACCAAATACCTCAGCAATTGCTTGATGTCCAAGACACACCCCAAATATACTTTTGCTACTTGCATATTTTTTAATTATTGCTTTAAGTTGTCCCGTTTCTGAAGGTAATCCGGGACCCGGAGAAATAATAATTTTATCATATTTGACAATATTCTGTATTTTAATTTCATTGATTTTAATAATTTTGTATTCGCAAAGCTTACTCTGTTCAACTATTTGAGCAAGATTGTAAGTAAATGAATCAATATTATCTATAATTAAAACTTTCACGGATTATTTTTATGTTGCAAATTTCTTTAATATTCCTGAATTAATTGCTATAGATTATTGAAATTTGTGATTTATTATGGGAAATTATTTAGAAGCAAAAACACTAATGAATGAATTAGGCGAAAAAAGAAAGCCATTTCTTTTTATTATTGATTTTGAAAAAAACTCACCTATTGTTATTCCCATTGATGAATTAGATTCTAAAAATATTTTGTTTGAAATAAATGGAATTAAAAATCATAACAAAGAAATTAAGCTGAGGGAAAAATTAATTTTTAAAAAGTATCCTGTTTCTTATAAAACTTATAATCATGCATTTAATATTGTAAAAGATAATTTAAAACATGGAAATACTTATTTGCTAAACCTTACTTTTCCCACTTCAATTGATTGTAATTTAAGTTTAAAAGAGATATTTTATTTTAGTGAAGCAAAATATAAATTATGGTATAAAGATAAATTTGTTGTTTTTTCGCCTGAGATATTTGTAAAGATAAAAAATGGAAAAATATTTTCTCATCCGATGAAAGGAACAATTGATGCATCTTTACCAAATGCCAAAGAAAAGATTTTATCAAACAAAAAAGAATATGCCGAGCATGTAACCATTGTTGACCTTATCAGAAACGACCTTAGCATGATTGCAAAAAATGTAAAAGTTGACAAATTCAGATATGTGGATGAAATTATAACTAACGAGAAAAATATTTTACAAATCAGTTCAATTATTTCAGGTGATTTACAAGCGGATTATTACAAAAGCTTAGGAGATATTTTTTTTACTTTGCTACCTGCCGGTTCTATTTGTGGTGCTCCAAAGCAAAAAACTATTGAAATTATAAATGAAGTTGAAAATTATAAAAGGGGTTTTTATACAGGTGTGTTTGGATATTTTGACGGTAAAAATCTTGATAGCGGAGTAATGATACGATTTATTGAAAAAATTGATGGTAAAATGATTTTTAAAAGTGGGGGAGGTATTACAGTGAACAGCGATTCCGACTATGAATACAATGAATTAATTGATAAAGTATATGTGCCTGTTATTTGAAACAATAAAAATTTTTAAGAAGGAAATTTACAACCTTAATTATCACAACCAAAGGTTGAATAATGCAAGGAACGAGCTTTTTGGATTAAAAAACAAAATCAAACTTGAAGAACAGATAATTTTCCCTGCTGACATCGGTAATAGTTTATACAAATGCCGTGTAATTTATTCAAAGGGAATAGAAAAAATCGAGTTTGAAAAATATGAAAGAAAGAATATTAAAAGTTTGAAGCTCGTAAATTCCGAAAATATTGATTACTCTTACAAATATTTTGACCGCTCAGAATTAAATTATCTGCAAAACGCAAGAGGAAATTGTAGCGAAATAATAATAGTTAAAAACAGATTATTAAGCGATACTACCTTTGCCAATCTTTGTTTTTTGGATGATAAAAAATGGTTTACACCCGATACTCCCTTATTAAAAGGAACAAAACGACAACAGCTTCTTGATGAGGGAAAAATTCATGAAACAAAAATTAGAGTTAAGGACATTTACAAATATGAAAAAATATCTTTAATAAATGCAATGAATGATATTGGAAATATTGAGCTTGATATTTCTTCAGTAGAAATAATTGAGGGAGATTATCAAGAGTAGCATTTATGTGGGGACTGACCAAAAAGGTGTGGGGTAAATTTGAGAGCTGTATTTTGTTAGCCGTAGTTTTAACACTAAGTACTTCAATGAATAAATATTTTATGTTTTGAATAATTAACATTAGAAAGCGGAAAAAATAATACCTTTGTAAACTAATTATTAATGAAAATCACAAAATAGAATTATGAAAAAGTTAGTATCATTATTATCAATATCTATATTTTTGTCATTAACAGTTTTTGGTCAAAACAAAGATAAAGCAATATTCAAAGAATATGAAGCAGGTTATTATCAAAATTTCATTTTAAAGGACGTGAGAAATGTTGAAAAAATAAATACAACAAAAGAAAAAGACAAGCGTTTTTTTATGGATCAATCTGAGCTAATACTTCCAAATGACCTTTCCGATTATGTAAATACATTATGGCATAAGCCAACAATTTCACAAGGTAGCACTGGTACTTGCTGGTGTTTTTCAACAATATCTTTTTTCGAATCGGAAATTTACCGTATGTATGAGAAAAAAGTAAAACTCTCGGAAATCTATGTTGTTTATTGGGAATATGTTGAAAAAGCAAAAGGATTTGTGGCAACAAGAGGGAAATCATATTTTAGTCAAGGGTCGGAAGGAAATGCAGTTACAAGAATGATAAAGATGTATGGAATTGTGCCTTGGGATGTTTATAATGGTTTACCTAATGAAAGAAAATTTCATTCTCATGATGCTATGTATAGGGAAATGAGAAATTATTTAAAATCTGTAAAAGAGGATAATGCATGGAATGAAAAATGTGTTATTGCAACAATAAAATCTATTATGAATCATCACATTGGAGAACCTCCAACAGAATTTGAATATGATGGGAAAACTATAACTCCAAAGGAATACATGAAAAATGTTCTTAAATTTCATCCTGATGATTATGTTGAAATACTTTCTTATAAGCAAGAACCATATTGGAAAAAAGTTGAATACAAAGTACCTGATAACTGGTGGCATAGCAAAGAATATTACAATGTTCCTTTAGATGATTTCATGAATATTGTTAAAAGCCTTGTTGAAGATGGCTATACAGTAAGCATAGGTGGAGATGTTTCTGAAGCAGGATTTTTAAGAACTACCAATTGTGCATTGATTCCAACATTTGATATTCCTTCTGAATACATTGATGAAAATGCCCGCCAGTTTAGGTTTTCAAATAAAACTACTACAGACGACCATGGAATGCATCTCGTTGGTTCTACTAAATTCAAAGATGATTATTGGTTTTTAATTAAAGATTCAAGTTCAGGTTCAAGAAATATTGGTGAAGATAAAGCTGAATTCGGGTATTACTTCTTTCATGAGGATTATATAAAGCTGAAAATGATGGGATTTACTGTTCATAAAGATGCTGTAAAAAAAGTACTTAAGAACTTTTAATCC
>JAYEOP010000131.1 GCA_034723125.1 Bacteroidota bacterium
TAATGAAAATAACGCTAAAAGTCCGATTAAGAAACCGGAATTTGAAATATAAAAATGACAACAGATTTGGGGATTTGTCGTGATATAACGTAGTTGTGTGGCATACAGAAGAACCGACACAGACAACCAGATAATGAAAAACAGACATTAAATATATTGAAAAATGATATATTTATTCTAAATTTGTCAATTCAATTCTAAAATGATTATGAATAGAATTAAGGAAGTATTAGAAGCAAAAGGAATTAAACAAAAGTGGCTTGCTGAAAAACTCGGTAAAAGCTACAATATGGTAAATGCTTATGTGCAAAATCGACAACAACCAAGACTGGAAGTTCTTTTTGAAATTGCCAAAATACTTGATGTTGACCCAAAAGATTTAATTAAACAAAAAGTATTATAAAATATGGCAAAAAAGAAACAGAAGATAAAAATTATGCTTAGCTCTACTGTCTATGGTTTTGAAGACCAATTGTCACAGATTACTGCTCAATTAAATTTATTGGATTATGAAGTACTTAATTCTTATAATGGTAGTATAAAGGTAAATCCAAAATTATCAAATTTGGAAAATTGCTTGAATGCCGTTGAGGAATGTGATTTGTTTTTAGGAATTATCCGTCCTTTTTATGGTACAGGAAATATTGGAGAGAAGAATATTACCTTTGAAGAAATAAAAAAAGCTATTGCTCTCAAAAAACCATATTGGTTCTTAGTGCATCGTGATGTTGTATTTGCTCGTTTGCTCTTTGAAAAACTAAAACTAAAAAGTGGTGATAAAATTGAGGTGGAAAAGAATAGATTCTTCGATCCAAGAACAATTGATGTTTACGAATATGTTATTGAAAATCACATTCCTGTAAGATTGAGAAATGGAAATTGGGCACAAGAGTTCTATCGTTTGGATGAAATGATGATTTATGTAAATAGTGTCTCTAAGAAAACTCTGCAAAATTAGATTCCTATCTTTTTGCGATATTTTTATCTTTCTCAACTCACTGATGCTAAGGCATCGCCTCGTCTCAAAAAATAAAAATCTCATCAAAAATCTTAGAAATCATAAAATTTGATAGTTTTCTTAGAGGCACTAAATACTCAATTTTCTGATAAAAATTTTGTAGAAAGTATTATAAATGAAAAACCAACAAATAATGGATAATAGTTTTATTATAGATAACTTACTCCAACAACAAGAGAGTGTTCGTTTAGAATTTAAAGAAAAGCCTAATAAGGCTATGATTGCTAGGGTTATTACTTCTTTCATTAATACACAAGGTGGTGATTTAATAATAGGTATTAAAGATGATAAAACTATTAATGGAGTTGAAAATGCAGAAAAGGTTCATAATGATATTAAAAAGTTTTTAATAGAAGAAATAAAACCTAATGCACCTATCTCTGTTCAATTAATTCAATACAAAAGAAAAGAAATTATACTAATAAGTGTATGGGAAGGAGCTAAAAAGCCATATCAATACAAAGGCAAAATTTTCACAAGAGAAAATGACGTAACAAAGATTTCAAATCAAGAAAATTTAAATTATTTAATAAAAGAAAGAAAAGAAGCGGACTTTCATTGGGAACGTAGAACCGTTTTAGGTGCAAAAATTTCAGATTTAGATATTTCAGAAATTGAGAAGACAAAGAATGAATATGAACTTTATAAACAAAGAAGTGGTTTTGAGGATGTTGAAGATTTTTTAATTCAAATGGGACTTATAAAAAATGGAAATCTCACAAATGCTTGCGTAGTTTTATTTGCAAAAAATCCAGCTCGTTATATCCCTCAGTCAAGAATAAGATTAACTGTTTATCCTTCCAACAAAACAGGAGATAAATTTATTAATGATAGAATTTTTGATAATAATCTATTTAAAAATATTACAGATATTTTAAATTTTATTGATATTACTTTTGGAAGAAGTATTGTTGTTGAAGGTGTATTGCGAAAAGAAAAATATAATTATCCAATATTAGCACTTCGTGAAGGATTATTAAATGCAATGGTACATAGAGATTATAATTCGGTTAATGGTTTCTTGCAGATTTCTATTTTCAATAATAGAACAGAAATTTCTAATTATGGAGGGTTACCAGAAGGTATAACAATTAGAGATTTAAAGACTGAACATAATTCAATACTTAGAAATTCAGATATAGCACAAATGTGTTTTATTCGTAAGTATATTGAAATGTTAGGTAGTGGAACTCTTCGTATGATTGATGATTGCAAAAGGAATGGTTTTAACTCTCCTTATTGGGTTGATAAAGAAGATATTACCACAGTTACATTTCCTAAACTTGCAATTAAAAGTGAAGAAGATAATGAAGGTGTAAATGAAGGTGTAAATGAAGGTGTAAAATCAATAGTTGTTGAAGGTGAAAGTGAAGGTGTAAATGAAGAACTAAATATACTTTTTAAAGCTGTTGGTAATAACCCCGGATTAAAGGCTCCTGCAATTGCTAATCTTATAGATAAAAGTTTGTCTTCAACAGAACGTTATATAAGAAAGCTAAAAAATGTTGGAATGATTGAATATAGAGGTGTATCAAAGAAAGGTGGATATTATGTAGTTAAATCTATATGAAAACATCAGGTATTTGTTGATAGAAAAAAGTACGACCGCACAACAAAACCTCTACGTAATGCAGGATTTATCGTAAATATTAAAGTAGATGTAAGTAGTGCCTCTAAGAAAACTATCAAAATGCTATGACGGCATGCACTATACACGATGTTGGCGTTTCGTTTTAATTCCTCTATTTGCTTCAGTTTTCAATCAACATTTTATTCATTCCCCTCCACCAAATACCAATCTACCCAAGCAACCATTTGTCTTACGGAGTTTGGTCTGAGAATGATTTCCAAATTATTATCCAACAGGTAAATTGTTGGTGTGGCAAATACATGATAGTCTTTTACCGACTGGCTTTCCCATTTTTGATAATCGCAGATGCTGATGAATGGAAAATCCTTTGCAAATTTTTTGAAATTTTTCTCATTTTCATCCAATGAAACAAAAACAACTTCTACATTTTGAGATTTCCATTTGTTATAAACTCCTGCAATTTGTAAAAGTTCAGAAGGACATGCAGGGCACCAGCTTGCACCAAAAACAACAACAATGTAATCACTTTCTATATCGGATAGTTTTTGTAATGCAGGATTGCTTCGATTTAAAATATCTCCTGCAATTATAATATCGGGAGCAGTATTTCCCTTTTTCATGGCACGGTAGCTTTCCAATTGGGCGACAAAATCGTTGTTGAGTGTACAGCCCTGTTCGTTGAGTAATTTTAAGGCTAAATATTCCGATGCTTTAAACAAACTGCGTTTTTCAAGAAATTTGAATAAGTATTCGCTTATCTCATTCAGTTTTTGCTCGTCCGATAAAAGATTTTCAATTAAAATATCAATGGATATATTCATTTCAATATACACTGAATCCAGAGTACGTCCGCTGTTTTCTATCAACCAAAAATGGCTTTCAACGACATCAGCAAGCAAACCACTTTTTTGCAAACGAGGGTCTGTATAATCTATATTTCGAAATGATGTAATGGCAACCGGTATTTCTTCGGTTCGGTATTGTGCTATGGTAGAAACCGAACTCACCAACTTGCGAACTGGCAAATAATAGCTTACATAAGAATTTTTGGGCAAATTGGCGAGAAATAGGCTGTCTTCAGTTTTTATGCGTTGCTTCTCGTTGGCAATTGCTTGTTTGGGGTCAGCTTGCACTGTAAAAAGTGAATCTTTTGCATATATTTTTTCTAAATAACCCCATGCACTTAATGCCTGCTCTCTGCGTGGGTGCTCGGTGGCATACTTTCCAAAAAGAAGATTTTCTGTTCCTTCAAGAATTTCAATACTTTCAGTAAGGACAAAACTTTCTCCTTTTAACTTTATACCTTTCGACAAGCTAAGTGCATCGCTTTCAACTTCAAGTACATTAAAAAACGCTTTATTGTCTTGAGCGGATAAATAGCCCATAATATCAACTTTTCAAAAGTTTGAAACTTTTGAAAAGTTAGTTAGTATTATTCCAACTCCAATACCATTTTCTCATCAATTTCTTTTTGATGAAAAGCCCAAAATTTTTCTTTATCAGTAAACCAT
>JAYEOP010000132.1 GCA_034723125.1 Bacteroidota bacterium
TTGGAAATTGCTTGGTAAACCAAATGGAAGCAGGAGCAATACAAATATATTTCTTTGTTTTATAGCTTTTTGTTTTTTCAAAATCATTTTCCGAAGGATATAATTTGGGTAAACATATTTTTGGCGTTGTAAATTCAGATAGCAATGTTGCATTGCGTGTTACTTCATGAATTTCAATAAAAGGGTCAATGATATGTTCGTAGCTTTTAGTGAAAAATATTGATAATGGATTTTTTTTAAATCCATATTTTCTTTTTGCTTTTGAAAAAACTGTTATAAAACCACTGGAGAAAAAACGTTGTAAATTAAAAACATAATCGTATTTTCTTTTTCTGATTTTTTTTAATGTTTTGAACAGTTCTTTGTATTTATTGTTGTTTTTATTCCAAATTAAAATATTGTTTAAATGTGGATTGTTGTCTAAAATATTTTCATTGCCTTTACGTAAAAGAAAATCAATTTTAGAATTGGGAAATACCTTTGTAACTTTCTCTATCAAAGCTGTTGAGAGAATTACATCACCTATAAAGGCAGTTTGTATGATAAGTATTTTTGTCATTAATTAAATTTCAAATTCCTAAAACAACTTTCTTGCAAATTTTTTTATTATTGTTATTGATTTCAATAATATAAGTGCCTCTTTCAATATCATGCACAGGAATTGATACAATTAATTTATTGTCAAGTTTAACCTCTTTTAAAATCTTACCTGAAAGGTTTATTAATTTTAGAGAAATTTGATTTTTATTTATTTGAGAAAATTCAATATTTAGTTGTTCTCCTGTTGGATTTGGATATATTTTGATGTTTGTATCTTCCTTATTAATAAATCCGAATCCTACAGTGTAATCGTATTTGCCAAGGCAATAATCACCGACTTTAAGATTGTTGATATCAATATCTCCAATTTTGTTGAATTTATATCCTGTATTTATTTGATAATCCGAATACTCTATCCAGTCATCTTCGGGAGATTTACGATAAAGCAAAATCAAACTGTCTTCATTGTCAATGTTTAAAGTATGGTCTAAATAATTGTTACCGTTTAAAGAACCGCTTGTACGTCCATTGTATCTTATATTTGCCGAAGCTTGAAAAGTATTAGGCAAAACAGCATTTACTGTCCAATATCGATAATCCGAAAAACGTATTCCTTTAACTGAAGTATTTTTATTTTCTGGTTCGTTCCAGTGATGTTCAACAACTATCAATGCGGAATCCTGAAGTTCTTCAATATTAATTTCCATTAGAGCTACACCAAAATCGTATTTGGTTTTTTCAGTAATTACTTGTTTTACAATTGTTCTTGCATCGCTAATTTTTCTTTCAATGTCAATTATTGCCATTTGTGGTTGAAAATTTAACTCAAAAGTGAAAGTTTTTTTCTTCCAGCTCATGCTTAGTTTTTCAGTTTGTTTTTCCCAATTTTTGCTGTAAAAGCTAATTTCAAGAGGAACGTTTAAATACTGTTTGTCATTGAATCGTGGATTGTTACAAATCGTTATTTCTGTTTTACTTAGGTCGGATGAATTTATTTTTTCAATATAAAAATGAGGAAATCCTTTTGTAAAAACCCAATCATCAAAAAAATCCTTTAGGTCAACATCTGTATATTTTGATAATGAATCCATAAGGTCGTATGATGAAGCACTTTTAAAAGCCATAGCTTTCAAATATTTTTGTATTCCAAGGAAAAAAAGTGAATCACCAAGGTAAGAGCGGAGAGTGTGAACAACATCAGCACCTTTGTCGTAAACGTGTGTTCCATAAGTAATATCGTGTGGAACAGGTGATAAAGGAAAAACTCCATCATCAGAAATATGAGCGTATTGCAAAACGTGATTATGATTTTTTTGTACTTCTTGATTGTATTTTTCTTTACTGTAAACTTTTTCAAGGAAAAGATGTTCGGAATAAACAGCCCAGCCTTCATTGAGCCACATATCTTCAGCAGTTTTGCAAGTAACAAGATTTCCCCACCAATGATGAGAAAACTCATGTGCCATCAGTGTTTCTTTTTCTAATGTTCCGTCAACAGCATATTTTGGATAGGCAATATTTGCTATATGTTCCATTGCTCCTGAATTAAAAGGTACAACTACAAAACCTATTCGGCTGAATTGGTAAGGAATATAATATTGTTCGAAAATATCAATACACTCTGGCAAATGTTCAAATGAATTTTTAAGCTTGGTGGAATCGGAGGGAAGTGAAGCAAGTAAAACAAGTATATCTTTTTCTTTTCCTTTATGAATATTTTGAACGAAAGCATAGTTGCCAACTGCTACAGAAGCAAGGTAGGTTGGTATTTCCCTTTTAAGTTTCCAGTGCCAGCTTATTGTTTTGTCAGCATTGTTATGGTAATCAATCAAAATTCCACCACAAACAGCTTTTTTGTCTTCAGTTGTTGTGATGTTAAAATCATATTTTGCCTTGTCGGTAAAATTATCAACACAAGGAAACCAGACTCTGCCATAATTATGAGGGTCGTCTGCAAAGCCAACGCCCATATTGTATGCATATCCACCATCGGAATTTGAAAAATAAAATCCTCCCCAGTATGGATCTATTGCAGGCTGTCCGTGATAATAAATTTTTAATGTTATTGTATCACCAATATTTATGTTTTGTAAAAGAGTAATTTCAAGATTTTCGTCAGTGTGCAAAAAAGTTAAATTTAATTCCCCCAAAAAGACTGAGTCAACTTCTAATTTTTTTAGTGATAAAGAAATTTTATCAATATCATTTTCATTTGCCAATAACTGTACTTCTGTAAATCCATTAATTGTTTGACCGGAAATATCAGTTATGTTTAAACTAATATTGTAATGAATTACATCAATTTTGGGATTTTGTTTTGCTGCAAAAACAGTGTTTAAATTTGCACATAATACAAATATAACAAGAGTTACAGCTATTTTGTTAATATTTTTAAAGCTCATAAGAATCAATTATTTATTTTTATCTTTACAATGATAGCTAATATTTTAAGGATTTAACATAAAATACCAAATATCAAATTTAATATTTCTAAGGTAAATATAATGATATAAATTTATTTGAATTTTGTTTTCAAAATTATTTTAGCAAATTCTTCGTGAATGGGGTAAGTAACTTTAATATTATTTTCATCTCCGAGAACCCAATGAATTTCAGCAAGTTTGTATTTATAAACTAAGCTAACATCATCTGAGAAATCTGTTGAAATATCATTTAAGGCTTTTTTATGGGCTTTTTTTATCAATTTGGTGCTAAACCCCTGTGGCGTTTGAGCTTGAAGGAGAAACTTTCTTTTCGGGATATCATCAATTATTGCCTTATCATTTATTTTGTAAATAGTGTCGGATGCAGGAATAGCAACAGCTACAGCATTTGCAATCTTAAGTTTTTCAACACAATCATTAATTATTTTGTCATTTACTAATGGTCGTACAGCATCATGTATCAGCACTATGGAATTTTCATCATCAATTTCCATTATACCATTGTAAGAGCTTTCACGCCTTGTTTCTCCACCTTTTATAATTTTAGAAACTTTTTTGTAATCATTAGCTTTAATAATTGTTTCAACCAAATCAAGGAATAGGGGATTGGTAACGATTATTATCTCATCAATGTTTTTATTGTCTTCAAATCTTTGAATAGAATGTTCAAGTATAGAATGACTTTCAAGTTTGTGAAACTGTTTTGGCATTTCACTAGCGAAACGTTTTCCCAATCCTGAAGCTAAAATCAAAACATAAGTTTTGTTGAAAGGATGATTTACTTTTGTCATAATTGAAATTTACAAATATAATTCCCAAGGCAAAGATACAAAATATCTATGAAATACAAATGTAAACTATACATATGATACAACAATACACAAATAAGCTACATTCACAAATGTAAACAGCAACAAAGATACAATTGTAAATACAAGTGTAAATTGTAAATTATATGTTTGTACACAATTACAGTTATTTAAATAAAAATCTTTACAATTAAAGTACAACTTTGTAATAATTATGTAATATCACATATAATCAGTAGTTTAAAGTGTTATTTATAAAGTTATAATTCAAATACGATTTTTATTAAAGTTTTGGATTAAGACATTTATATAACTATCAAT
>JAYEOP010000133.1 GCA_034723125.1 Bacteroidota bacterium
GATAAGTATATGAAATTATCTATTTGTTACACATTTTCAGTGTGTTATTTTTTTGTTCTTTAACCAAATGCAACGCATTTGGTTAAGGTATCAAAGGCTTTCAGCTTTTTTTTCTAATAGTTAACCACAGAGTTCAAAGAGTGCTCATAAACAAAAATCAGCCTGAAAGGCTTCAACAACAAAACTTACAAATACGCAAAAAAAGCTACAGGCTGAAAGCCTGAAATAAAGAATATTGTACTATACATAAAATTAAATACCGATTTTCACTTTTTTAACAAATCATAATTTATTCCTAAATTCAGAACACCTAACTTAACGAAAACTATACTTCGACTGGTCATAATTTGAACTTTGGCACTATGTTTAACGCGTTGATTATTATTCGTTTACACAATATTGCAAAACGCAGTTTATGACCGCTCAGCATATATATTGTCGCGAAAATATCGAATATTGAACAAGGAATTATGAATAATGAAATTTGTTGACCACAAAAGTTGCTCAGCATCGTCTTTTCACTTCAAAATTCTTTATTCCTTGTTCAATATTCATTATTAATAAATACGACACAATTAAATATTTAGGATTTAATTATGGCTGAAAAGTTTGCTGTGAAAATCGGTGTTAAATACATATCCGTATGTTTCCCTAAAAAAAACAATGAAACATTCTGATAAGCATATAAAAAAATATTTGTAGCTTGTCCCCTTATTCATTATCTTTGTTTTTTAAAAGAAAGGAATTATTAAGTTCCCTTTAATAAAAACGCAATAGAAATAGTTTCTGTAAGAATTATGACAATCATTACTTTGACAACTGACATCGGAATAAAAGATTTTTACCTTCCTGCGGTAAAAGGTTTTATTTATTCTCAAATTCCTGATGCTCAGATTATTGATATTTCCCATGTTATTTCTCCTTTCAATGTTTCAGAAGCATCCTTTATTTTACGTAATTGCTACCTTGATTTTCCTCCCGGGAGCATACATCTCATCAGTGTTGATTCGGATACAACAAAAAATGAAGACTACATTATAGTTAAAAATAAAGGTCAATATATAATTGGTAAAAACAACGGAATTATTTCACTTATTACTGACGAAAAATCTGATGAAGTAATTAAAATCAATAACTTATTAGAATCAGATTTTCTTTTTCCTTTAAAAAACATCCTTGCCAAAACAGCCTGTAAAATAGCAAAAAAAACAGCTTTAAAAAAATTAGGCAGTACAAGTGATTTTAAGTTACTCTCAACATTAAGTCCCATTATTGAAAAAAACATTATCAGAGGAACAATAATTTACATTGACAATTTTGGAAATGCAATCACTAACGTTAGCAAATCACATTTTGAAAGATTTGATAAAAATTTAAAACCAAAGGTTTTAATAAGCAATAAATTTACAATGGATAAAATATCAAAACTATATTCTGATGTAAGTGAAGGGCAAATACTTGCTATTTTCGGCTCCTCAGGTTTGCTTGAAATAGCTATGAACAAAGGAAATGCTAGCAAATTAGTAGGATTAACTATCCAAAACAAATTTTTTATTGATTTTAAATAAAGTTCTTATTAATGAAAAAATATATTTTACTGTTTTTTTCAATAATCATAATTTTTCAGGCACACTCACAAACTGACAACTTTAGCTCAGGAGCAAGGTCAAAAGCATTGGCAGATGCATCCGTTGTTTTAGTCGATCAATGGGCTTCCTTTAACAATCAAGCAGCTCTTGCCTTTTTGGATAAAACCTCAGTTGGCATTTATGCCGAAAACAGATTTAACATCCGAGAATTAAATTCAGGTGCTTTTACTTTTGCCTTAGCATTAAAAAACTCAGGAACAATAGCTCTGGATTTATATACATTCAATAATTCTGTAATTTATTCTAAACAAAAATTTGGTCTTGCTTACGCAAAAAAACTTAGTAAAAGATTTTCCGCAGGAATTCAATTGAATTTTTTAAGAACTCACATTCAAGATTATGGCTTTAACAACAGTGTTTGTGGTGAACTCGGAATTCTTTACAAAGTAAATTCCAAATCAACTATTGGAGTTCATGTTTTTAACCCTACCGCATCAAAATATTCAGAATACGAAAATGAAAGAATACCAACTGTGATGAAAGTTGGCTTTGGTAATAAAATTTCAGATAAAACATTAATTGTTTTAGAAGTAGAAAACAGCTCCGAAAACAAATTTGTTTTTAAGGGTGGTTTTGAATATGAAATTGGAGAAATACTCGCTTTTCAAATTGGAGTAAAATCTTATCCTTTCACAAATTCCTTTGGATTTTTATTGAAAACAGAAACATTTATTTTTAACCTCTCACTGCAATATTTACAAGTACTTGATGCAACACCGGGACTTTCGGTTGGTTATTATTTTAATTAAACATGATTTTTTTTAACAGAATTACAGTTTCCCTTTTTGGATTTTATTATCCGATAAAAAAACAATTGCCACTATTATTTTTATTAGTGTTTTTGTTTTCTACACAAAGTAAAGCCCAAAAAAATCCAGAAATACAGATTGAAAATATTATTGAGAACATCCTCGAAGAAGCAAACGAAGAATTTGACTACTCCGAACTTCAAGAACGATTAATGAGATTTTATCATTCCCCTCTTTCGCTAAACGATGCCACAAAAGAAGAACTATCTCAAATATTTTTTCTTACCGACCAGCAAGTAAATGAAATTATAAATTACAGAAAAAGATATTATGGATTTACGACAATTTATGAACTAAAATCAATACAATCACTTGATCCTATCACATTAAAAAGGTTACTACTTTTTATAAATACAAAAAAAAGTGAAGAAAGAAAAAAGCTAAAACCTGCTCAAATTCTAAAATGGGGAAGCAACAGCATACTCATGAAATACCAGAGAACCTTAGAAAAAGCCGAAGGTTACCTAAAGGATACAAGCAAAACTCACTATTTTGGAAATCCTGACAAATATTATTTGCGATACAACCATAATTTGGGAAGAAAAGTAAGCTATGGTTTAACGATGGAAAAAGATGCAGGAGAAGAGTTTTTTAAAGGAAGTCAAAAAAACGGATTTGATTACTACTCAGCACACTTTTATATTGGCGAACAAAAGCACATTAAAAGCCTTGCCATTGGTGATTACAATGCAAATTTTGGTCAGGGCTTGGTTTTTTCTTCAGGATTTTCCCTTGGCAAATCTACAAATGCAATGAATTTTTTCAAATACAATGATGGAATTTCTCCATACAGGTCGGTAAATGAAAATAATTTTCTACGAGGTGGTGCAATTACTTATGAATTCAAAAATTATAGGCTTACAGCATTTTATTCAAATAAAAATATTGATGGAAATATTATTTCAGAAAGTGATTCAACAGATTTAAGTGTTGAAGACCATTTTACATCATTTTACACAACAGGATATCACAGAACAGAAAATGAAATTGAAAAAAAGAAAAGTATAAACGAAGAGCTTTTCGGAACACATCTTAGTTGCTCTTTTAATAAATTAAACCTTGGATTTACAGGCGTTGCAGGAAACTTTAGCAATTCTTTATCTCTGAATGAAAAACCCTACAACAATTTTTATTTTTCGGGCAATGAGTTTATGAACTTTGGTGCTGATTATTCCTTTGTTTACAACAACTTACATTTTTTTGGAGAAACAGGCTGGGATACAAAAAGCATTGCAAATATCTCGGGATTAACAATAAATCTCGGTTCAAGCATAAATGCAGGATTGGTTTACAGAAACTATCCGAAAAATTATAACGCATTGTATGCTAATGCTTTTAGAGAAGGAAGCTCAACACAAAATGAAAATGGATTGTACCTTGCACTTGCAATTATCCCATGGAGAAACTGGAAAATTAATGCTTACATTGACAGATTTGAATTTCCATGGTTAAAATACATGATTGACCAGCCATCAAAAGGCTTTGAATATCTTACAGATATACATTACACACCATCCTATTACACAAAAATGTACTGGCGGATAAAATACTATAACAAAGAAAAAAATCTATCAGGCAATGAAAGTGTTTTAAATCAAATTTCAGAAACAAAAAAACTCAGTTTCAGGTACAACATTGATCAAAATATTTCAAAACAAATAAAACTAAAAACACGAATTGAATATTCATTTTTCAGAATTAACGAAAATGAAGCAACACAAGGATTCTTAAGTTTTCAGGATATAATTTGGAGTTCCAACAATTACAAACTCAGGCTAATAGGAAGATATTCTTTTTTTAATATTGATGATTACTATTCTCGCATTTACACTTACGAAAATGATATTTTGTACTCATTCAGTATCCCTTCCTTCTTCAACAAAGGAATGAGATATTATCTAGTTGCTCGCTACAACGCATCAAATAAAATTACCCTTTGGTTAAAATTATCCCGAACTACTTATTTGGACACAGAAAACATAGGTTCAGGACTTAACGAAATTGAAGGAAAAAATAAAACAGAATTGAGGTTAATGGCAAGGATTAAGTTTTAAAAATTACTATTTTTGTTACTACTCAGCAACTATGCAAAATATAAAAGCCACAGATTCACAGATTTAAAAACTACCTTCGATTGTTTTTTCTGTAAAGATTCATTAAACACGGATTTTCACGACTATAATTAACCGTACTTAAGCTACTTCAAAATAGCTCTTAACTTACCTAAACGCCAGATAACAAGATAGTTGTCTGGCATTTTTTTATATTTTTGTTTTTAAAAAAAGTAAGGTCGTTAAATTTTTTTTAAGTGGATACTTTTCGGTTAATAGAGTGGGTAATTTTCGGTTAATATATACATCAATTATAGATTTCAATATATAGGTGTAATTACAAACTACACCTAGTACGGGGGTTCAGGACTTAACGAAATTGACGGAAACAATAAAACAGAATTGAGGTTAATGGCAAGGATAAAATTTTAAAAATTACTATTTTTTAATAAATTAATTTATCTAGCTATTTTCAACAATATTTATTTCTTCATCATTTAAGCCATAAATATTATAAACCATTTCATCTATTTTGGATTCAATTTCTGTTGTATCAGCCGATTCATTTTTTTGTTTTTGCTTAATAATTTGATTTACCAAATTTTCTATACCCGTTTTATCTTCAAATTGTTTTATTGGAAATTTTTTACAATTATCAATAAGAATTTTTTGAAACAATTCTTTTTCAATATCCAAGAAAGAATACTTATGATAAAAATTAATGAGTTTACTGTTTAAAAGTGCAGTCAGTTCCAATGGTGTCAAACCATTTTTTGGTATTATAGCAAAACCAATTTGAGTAAAGTATAATGATTCTTTGGAATAACCAGCATATATTTTGGGAGGATTTCCCGACACAATCTGCCTAACTATTACTCTAGAATCGGTAAAAAACTTTTCTTTCCTTGATGCACCCAACCATTCTCCATACAAGATATATTCCTTAACCTGATTATTTACATAATATGGAATTATATTTTCTCCTTTTATTAAAGGTTTGTAATACTTTGATTTTTTTGTGTGTGAATGATATTCCCTATTTTTAATAAGCTTTTGAGAATGCCCCTTGTATTTATCATAAGGCGTAATACCTAAGGTAAAATCAGCATATTTCTCTAATTCTTTACTATTTTTATAAATCTTTGAAATTACTTTTTGAATTGACTTTGTAAAATAAATATTAAATTTTTTATCATTAAATAATTCCCAAGCCGATTTTTGAACAATATATTCAGAATTATTTGATATTTCTTCAATAATATCTTTATGCCAAAATTTTATTATTTTAGTGGAATCATATTTTACTCCTTTTGTAAACCCTAAAATTATTGTTTCTACAGAAGCATCAACAAATACATTGTCAGGTAGTTTTACAATTCTATTAACATTATCAAAAATATAATTTCTAATCTTTTGATAAGATAAATTAACTAATATTGAATTTGGTATTATAAAAGCAAATTCGCCATAATCCTTTAGAATACTAAAAGAACGTTCGATAAACAAGGAATAAAGATTAATTCTATTAGTTGAGGTTTTAAATGACTCAAAAAATAAGTCAACAATATTTTTTTCTAATGCCTTGATACCAACATAAGGTGGGTTCCCAATTACAACATCAAAACCAATAAAATCTCCCTCATTGTTTAACACCTCGGGAAATTCAAAACGCCATTCAAAAGCATTTTTATAAATTTTATTATTTTTTATCTCGTCTATTTCATTTGATAATTTTTCTATTTCATTTTCAAGTTTTGATTGTTCATTTTTTCTCTTCTTTTTTAATCCTCTTTGTTTACCATATTCTTCTTCAGGTTCAAATAAAAAATTTCCTGTAAATCTAGAATAAAGTTCATTAGCTAATTTATCCAGTCTTTTTTTCTTCGGGTCATTTAACCCGATTACAGTTTGAAAATTACTTTTTATGTCATCAATAAGTCTTCTCATCTCTCGTTTTTCTGATTTATCTTTAGATCTTTTATAAGAATCAACAGCTAAACGATATGATTCAATATTCCATTTACTTTTACGAAGTGCCTTTTTTAAATTTGAATCAAGCTCAAAACGACTAATCAAAGAGTTTCCACATTTAATATTAATGTCAATATTTGGTAATGTTTCTAATTCCTGATAATTACTTTCTTTTTTATAGAATGAGTTTTTAAGCAATTCTATCCATAAACGTAATCTACAAATTTTTACAGAATTAATGTTAATATCAACTCCAAATAAGCAATTTTCAATAATGTTTTGTTTTTCATAAAAAATTGCTTCTTGTAAATTTTGTTTTTCTTGAGGAACATATCGCTTTCCACTTTCAGGATTATAACTTACTGAATAATCAAAAATACAATCCTCCTCTTCATCAAAAACAGTTAATTCATCATTATCAATTTCAATTTTATAATTTTTAATACGACTACCATCACAATAATTTAAAATTCCAAGTTCTGATTTTATTGAAATAATTTCATTTAATGCTGAAACTAAAAAATGACCTGAACCAACAGCAGGGTCACAAATATGAATGCTATTAATAATTTCATTTGCCAACTTTCTACCTTCTTTACTTGTGTCAATTTCTTCAGTTAAATTTTCAAAAGATTTAACATTTTTATATCTTTCAGTTTCTGAAAATTTTTGAACTACTGCCTTACGAATAGTTTCACTGCACATATACATTGTGATAAAACCCGGAGTAAAAAATGAGCCATCCTGATAACCATTTATTTTTTCGAAGATTAATCCAAGTACAGATGCATTTATTAAAGACCTTTTGTCTTCTTGAATATCCTCTTTGCCTTCACTACTAAAATCATAAGCATTTAAAAACTCAAATAAATATTCTAATGTTCCAAAAGTTCCTTTTCTTCTTATATTTTTATCCAATAAAACTGTTTTAGAATATATTGGTAAAGGTCTTTCATCTTCAAGATTGCTAATATAAATAGTTTCTCTTTCAAGTTCAGTCGGTTCAAAAAGAGAGCTATTTAAAAAAGGAATATTACCATATCTTTCAATTTCTTCCTTTGTTCTTTCCTCTGTTTTTTTAGCAAGTATTGCAAAAAACAAATCATCAAGATCATCAAAATTTTCTATTTTCTTTATGTTCAAAAAAATTTGATTTGTATCTCCTTTATGATAACTTACTAATTGAGATTCAAGTAACTTGAGAAATAGTATTCTATTAATCCATGTTATTGTTAATTCCAATGCAACAGTAAAAAGTCTTTCTTCTTGTGTTTTTCCATAATTTGACGGCTTTTCGATTCCTGAAATAATATCTCTTTTTTCAAGTTGTCTTATTGTATTTTCAATTATTGATGCAGAATTTCTTTCAGATGCTTTATTCCTTTGGATTAATTTTTTACTACCTTTTTTAATTTCTTCTAATCCAACAATATGAAGGAGTTCTGTATAAAACTTTCGGTTTAAACTATTACTATCATTCGCAAAAGGAAGCTTTAATAAATGCTTTGAAGAAAGTAATTTAAACAACGCTATAAGCTTATTGTCATCCTTTCTGTTTTGAATCTTTAATGTTTCCTCATAATCTCGTATATCAAAAAAAGTATATTCAAGATGTTCATCAACAGTTTTAATAAATGGTTTTGCAATCTGTTCATAAAAAAAATCTGTTGTTTTTCCAGAAAGTCGTTTATCTTCAAAATCCTTGAACTGCTCAACTAACTCTTTATTTTGAACAAAATATTTTTCAAATAAATACACATCAAAAATAAACCACTCATAAATATTTGTTGCAATCAAAAATTTTATTTCAAGATTATTATTTGTTATTCGCTCTCTTAAATAATACAAAAGAAGCTCATGTAAAGCTTTTCTATTTATGTTGCCTTTTTGTAACATTTCATTCTTATTCGTAGGTTTTTTTGTTTCTATTAAAACAGCTACTTCACTTTCTGATTTTTTTCCGTTGTGGATTACAAGGTCGGTTCTTTCTTTTGTATTTATAAAATAATTATTTTTGTAATAAGTATCTTTTAAAAAATCAATAATTAAATTTTTATGAAATTCTTCACTTTCCTTTTCATCAATTCTTTCTATTAACTGAATTAGATTTCTTTTAAAAAGTTCAATTTCTACTCTTTCTACTTTTTCTTTTAAAAAAGTTTTATTTAGTGCTTTCCGTGGTTTCAAAATATTATTTGTCATAAGATATCAAGTCTGATAAATTTTTTAAAATTCTTGGAATAATAAATATCTATGCTAAAAATTATTCACAACCAATTTAATAAAAATATTAAAAAACAAGAAATATTAACTCAAGTTTCGCATTTGAATATAAAGAATCATAAAAATAAATCAATTGTAGAAAATAATTTGGTATGTTTTACACAAAGTATTAATATTGTTCATTCAAAAATATTATTAAGAAGTACTTAAAGTGAATTAAAGTTAAAAGTGCCTAAATAAAAGATGAGTAAAGCAAATTGATAAAAGTGAAACCATATAAGTACTGATTATTAAAAAAAAATTTTATGCAATTAAAAATAGAAGAAACAAACATAGAAGCTGTAAAAATTGTTATCCCTGAGTTTTTTCAAGACGACAGAGGATTTTTTACAGAAGTTTATCGTGCCGACCAATTTAAAGAATTAGGACTCCCTTCAAATTTTGTTCAGCTAAATCATTCAGGCTCTGTAAAAAACGTTTTAAGGGGTTTGCATTTTCAGTGGGAACCACCAATGGGAAAGCTAATGCGAGTAACAAAAGGAGAAGCATTTTTGGTAGCTGTTGATATAAGAAAAGCTTCACCCACACTGGGAAAATGGGTTGGAGTAATTGCTTCTGCTGAAAATAAATTGCAAGTATTTGCTCCTGCAAGTTTTGCTCGTGGCTTTTGTGTTACTTCAGAATATGCAGAAATCCAATACTTAACAACAGGTAATTACAGCAACAAAGCAGAATCGGGAATTTTATGGAACGACCCTGAAATCGGAATAGAATGGCCTATTAAAGAACCTATTCTTTCAGGGAAAGATGAAATTGCTCAAACATTAAACGATTGGTTGAAAACAGCAGAATCAGAAAATTTTAAATATTAATTATTAAAAAAAATAAAATGAAAATATTAGTAGCAGGTGGTGCCGGATATATTGGCTCAGTAATGGTTCCTAAACTCGCAGAAAGAGGATATGATGTAACTGTAGTTGATTTACTTTGGTTTGGAAATAATTTGCCAAAAGAAATAGAAGTAATAGAAAAGAATATTTTTGACCTTAACTCAAAAGACCTTGAAGGATTTGATCAGGTTATTTTTATGGGCGGATTATCCAATGACCCAATGGCAGAATTTTCACCTAAAGATAATTTTATTCAAAATGCTTCGGCAACAGCTTATCTTGGATATATTGCAAAAAAAGCAAAAATAAAAAGATTTATTTATGCAGGTTCATGTTCTGTTTACGGATACACAGTAAATGAACTTTATGATGAAACTTCTCCTGCCGTTTCAAATTATCCTTATGGAATTTCAAAGTTACAAGGTGAACATTCTGTGATTCAAATGCAAGATGATGATTTTTCAGTAATTGCTTTCAGACAAGGAACAGTATCGGGTTACAGCCCACGAATGAGACTCGACCTTATCGTAAATACTATGTTCAAATCTGCTATACAAAAGAAAGTAATTACAGTAAATAACCCTTCAATCTGGCGACCAATCTTAAGTATTCGTGATGCGGCAAGTGCCTACATACGAGCAGTTGAATCAAATTATGACATCTCAGGAGTTTTCAATATCGCTTCAGGAAATTACACCGTGGGCGAAGTTGCCGACCTTGTAAAAGAAAGTATTGAAGAAAAAATGAACTTGAATATTACTTTGGATATAAAAAATATTAAGGATTTCAGGAATTATAAAGTCAGTTATGAAAAAGCTATGAAAGTACTTAGCTATAAACCAAATCATAACGTAAAAAATATTGTAGAAAATCTGATTAAAAACTTTGATAAATTCAAGGACTTTGATAATCCGAATTTTTACAATATTCAGGTATTTAAAAAATTAAAACAAAATCAAGAAAAAATATAGAACAATGAAAGTTGCAGTAATAGGAGCTCTAGGTCAACTTGGTGTTGATGTTTGTAATGAGTTTGAAAAAGACAAAGTAGAAGCCGTAAGACTTGATATTGATAATGTTGATATTACAAAAATTGATACGCTAAACAAAACACTGAAAGAGATTAAACCTGAAATAATTATTAATACTGCAGCCTATCATGATGTTGAACAATGTGAAAAAAATCCTTGTATTGCTTACGAAGTAAATGCTATAGGAGCAAAAAACCTTGCACTCGTTTCTAATGATTTAAATTGCGGATTAATTCATATTTCCACAGACTATGTTTTTAACGGAAACAAAGATATTCCTTATTTGGAAACAGATACAGCATTTCCATTAAATGTTTATGGCAACACAAAACTTGCAGGAGAAAGATTTATTAGTGCTTTTGCTAAAAAATTTTTAATACTCAGAACATCAGGATTATTCGGGAAAAGCCCCTGCCGTGGAAAAGGTGGATTAAACTTTGTTGAACTAATGCTCAAATTAGCCAAAGAAAGAGATGAAGTAAGGGTTGTTGACCATGAAATTTTAACACCAACTTCAACATTACAACTGGCAAGACAAATTGTTAATCTAAAGGAACCTGATTTTTACGGAATAGCTCATGCAACACCCGAAGGTTATTGTTCTTGGTATCAATTTACTAAAGAAATTTTCAGGATAAAAGGTATAAAAACAACACTAAACATTGCAAAGCCTGGTGAATTTCCCGAAAAGGTTGCAAGACCATATTATTCCGTTCTGGAAAACAATATTCTTAATCAATACAGTCACAATATAATGAATCACTGGAGTGATGGATTAAAAGAATATTTGAAGTGATTTTATTTTTTAAAAATATTTTATAAAATTTATAAGTTTGCATTTTAGAATTCTATTGTTCGCAATAATAATATTGCCAATTTCAGTCTTTTCACAACAAGAAAAAATTTTAATTCTTGATGAAATTGAAGTATCGGCAAACAGGATAAATTCTACTTTAGGCAAAACCTTTAAAAGTGTTACAGTTATTAGTAAAGAAGAAATTAGTTCAATGCCTGTTCAATCTGTTGAAGATATTCTTAAATATTTTACAAATGTTGACATAAGACAAAGAGGGGTTTTTGGAGTACAAGCTGACGTAGCAATTCGCGGAGGTACCTTTGAACAAACATTAATATTACTTAATGGAATAAAAATAAGTAACCCACAGACTGCCCATCACAATTTAAATTTACCTGTAAATATCGAAAATATTGAAAGAATTGAGATTCTCAAAGGAGCGGCATCACGTATTTATGGACAAAATGCCTTTTCGGGAGCAATAAATATTGTAACAAAAACTACAAAATCGAAAAATATCAAACTTAATACTACAATAGGAAGCTACAATTACTCCAACAACAATATATCAGTTTCTTTACCAGTAAAAAATTATGAGCAATTATTAAGTTACTCCAAAAAATCTTCAACAGGCTATATTTCTAATACCGATTTTGATATTACTAATGTATTTTATCAATCCTCTTTTAAAAAGAAAATTAATTTTTATGCAGGATACACAGATAAAAAATACGGAGCAAACAACTTTTACACTAACTTATTTCCCTGGCAATGGGAAACAACACGCACAGCATTTTTAAATACCTCATATATTAGCAAGCATTTTGAATCAAAAATTTACTGGAGTCAAAATTATGATGAGTTTGTATTAAAGCGTGATACACCACAATTTTATCAAAATATTCACACAACTGATGTTATTGGTGCTGAATTAAAATTCAATTTTACAACTTCTCTTGGTAAAACATCAATTGGTGCTGAGATAATTAATGAGAACATAAGAAGTTCAAATCTTGGTAATCATAATCGTTCAAATGTTGGATTCTATTTCGAACAACGGATAATCATTGATAAATTTTATATTACACCTGGAACATATTTTTGTTGGTACTCTGATTATAACACAGCTTTTTATCCGGGAATTGATATTGGATATTATTTCTCTCCAAAATTGGAATTTTATGCAGGTATTGGCAAATCGTACAGGGTGCCTACATTTACAGAACTTTATTATAACAGTCCGGGAAATATCGGAAATACTGAACTTATGCCCGAAAAAGCAATTTCTTATGAACTCGGTGCAAAACAAAAAAATAAATATTTTAGAATAAATGCTTCTGTTTTTAAAAGAAATTCAAACAATCTTATTGATTGGGTTCGTAAAAATGATACATCATCATGGAAGGTTCAAAATATTTCTAAAATAAATATGTTTGGTTTTGAAATAAATCAAAAAATCTTTTTAAAACAATTTTTTAAAACTTCATTTCCAATAAATTACCTTAATCTAAAATATTCATTTCTTGATGCAAATATTGTTGATGTTGAGTCAATTACAAAAAACACTCTTAATCATTTTAGACATCAATTTATTCTTTCATTTGAAAACAAAATATTTAAAAATGTAAATCAAGTTTGGCAAATAAGATACGAAGATAGAATTTGCAATAAAGCTCACACACTCGTAGATTCCAGAATTTCTTATAAAAAAAATAATATTTCATTGTATTTTGAAATAAATAATATTTTTAATGTCAAATATTTTGAGTTCGGAAGTATTGAAATGCCAGGCAGATGGATACATGGAGGCACAACTATAAATATTAATTTTGATTAAGAACGTCAAGAAATCCTAAAGACATCTTTAAAAGATAGAATAAATGATGTAATTAAACACAACTTGAAATTAAAAATTATATTTAATTTTGGTATAAATCATTGAGTTATCTTGGTATTGACCAAATTGTCCATCACTATCTCCAACAAAAATATTTCCTCCCAAAAGTATTGAAAAACTATCGTCAAAGTCATAAGTTATTTTTGGTCTTATCAAAGCATCTTCATCTGATAAACCAATGTATGAAAATAATTCTAAATGAAGTGTTTCCCTCATCATATCATAACGAAGCATAAAAGTTGCAGTATTTTTAAACTCTCTTTCTGACATCATATCGTTATAATCTAAAATATACTTTTGAATAAATTGAGTACTTAATTTCACACTTCCAATGTTAAAATCTATCCCTGCAACATAGTTTAAATAATCTTTCTGAATTAAAGCATCCTCAGCTAAGGGATCGGTTGTTTGAAAACATTTTCCATTATAGTATGCTCCTTCACCTCTAAATATTACACCATTAATTTCCGTGCTAAATGAACCTCCTGCAACAGTCAACCTATGATGTTCGGGAGTGATTATTAAGCCTTTTAAAATTGGACTTGGTGGCGTTGTTGTGCTATCCATTCCAAATTGTTTTTGGACATGCATTGTAGGATTATCATCCCATGTATATCCACCCATCAGTTCAAAATCAAATTTTGATGTCATTGCAGACCATTTTAAAAACAACTCGCTATTCTTTAATGAAGGCTTGATAGTGCTTTTGCTCCAATCAAATATAGTTGGTGCAGGAAATTCAGGTTGAAAATACCAAATGGAATTAGCATCGGGACGAACTGTTGGTGTAAACTGAGGTATCCAAATTGCTTCGATTGTAGTGTTCCCGATATAATAATCAAGTTTTGCAGAAATAACACCTGTTCGTACTTCATTAAAATCAGGCAATAAAAACTCTGACAGATTAAGTGGCGATACAATATCTGTAATAAAAACGCCATCAGCTTTTCCCCAAACAATTTGTTGCTTACCCACTCGCAAATCAAAATTTTTGAAATACATATCCAGATATACCTCTCTAATATTCATACTAAGACTGTCGGCATTATAAAGATAAGACATAGGATTTGCTTTAAAAGAAACTTTTTCACCTCGTTTTTCAAAATTGAGATTTAGAGTTTGCTGAATAATAGCAAACTCTCCATTTTTGTATGTTACTCCTTCATAAGTTCTTGCAAAACCAGAAACATCAAGCTTTTGAGCTTTTGCAAACGAAGCTATAAAAAGTGTTGTAACAATAATAAATACTCTTAATTTCATCTTAATAAATTTTATTTACATGCCTCTTATCATCATTCTTTCAGAAAATTTCGATGCTGAAATTCCATTATTTACTTTCACATTACTTAAAGTCATTCTGGTCGTATGATTTTTTTGCACATTTTTCATTTCAGAATTTGTTATAACATAAAAACCAGAGATTTTCTCTACTTTTTTTATTGTAAGTATTTTAAGAAGGTCTCCATCTTCATCGTAAAATTCTTTTTTTACACCCACAAAATTAGATTTATCTATCCAAGTAATTGTTTTTGAATACATATAATCTTCTTCTTTAGATATGCTTTTTACTACATAACAAACCTTAGCATTTATAGTTTCTGTACGCAAAAATTTGTGACTATCATCAGTTAATTTTCTATCGCCAAGGTCATCATAAGTAAAATCAGAACCCATAAAATAATCACTTTTACTATCGCTAGAAATTCGTTTTACCTTCTTTAATGCTGGTAAATAAATCCACTGGTCATCAGATTTGTCACTATCATAAGACCAACTCATAAATGAAGTATTTTTTACATCGGCAGGTGATTGAAAAAACATTATGCTTTTTTCTACATTCCCGAAATCTTTGAAAAACTGCTTAATCACTCTTATTCGCTGTTTGCCCTGTTTATTTGTCAAGGTCATTTTTAAAGTTGCTGTTTGATCATCTCCACTTGCACGATTATAAGTTCTTTCAATTATCTGAGATCCTGTTAATTGTGCATTTGCACTAAATCCTGCTACTATTACCAATGTAGCAACTACTACTAATTTTAAAGTTTTCATTTTTTTAATTATTTAATTATTCAATGGTTCAATTATTCAATTATTCAATGGTTCAATTTTTCAATGTTTCAATTTTTCAATGGTTCAATTTTTCAATGGTTCAATTATTTAATGGTTCAATTATTCAATGGTTCAATGGTTCAATTATTTAATGGTTCAATTTTTCAATGGTTCAATTATTTAATGGTTCAATTATTTAATGGTTCAATTATTCAATTATTTACTCCTTATATATTTAATTCTTTTTACTTAAAGTTTTTAATATAGCACCAAGTATCTTTAGTATTTCTTCTACATCTGCAATTAAGCTATCTGCTAATTTCGCTTCTATATAATCACTATCTTTTAGTAACCTCAACCAATAGTGTGTTTCTCGAGCTTCTTTATAAGAAATAAAATATTTTGATCGAAATTCCTTTTTAGAAATACTGCCTGTTGCCTCTTCAGAATTTGCTCCAATAGAAGTTCCACTCCTAAGGATTTGCCTAGAAAGAGTATATTCCTTTTTTTCCTCATTTAAATATTTATACAATTTAATTATCCGTAAAGCAAAACTGTATGTTTTTGTTAGTATTATATTTTCTTCCATAATTTTAATTTTTCAATTATACTATTTCATTATATCATTACACAATTACATCA
>JAYEOP010000134.1 GCA_034723125.1 Bacteroidota bacterium
ATTTTTGTTGATTCAATCATGTTCTTTTTTAGCTGAATATTGTTTTTAATGATTAGGTAGTTATTTTTACTCGTTAAACTAATAGTTAAAGGATTTTTTTCTGAAATTATATTATGTTTTATTGCATTTTCAACAAGCATTTGAAGCGATAAAGGCGGAATATAATTGTTTAATTTTTGTGCATCAATATTAATTGAGATTTCAAGATTTCCTTCATGTCTTATTTTTTGCAGAAAAATATATGAATTAAGAAATTCTATTTCATCTTTTACCAGAACTACAATTTTTTCTTTTACATCTAATACATGGCGATAAATTTTAGAAAATTTTGTGATAAACTCCTTTGCTTTATCGGGATGTGTGTCTATTAAAGAATATACAGTATTCATGCTATTAAAAAGAAAGTGGGGGTCAATTTGATTTTTCAATGCTTCGAATTGCGACTGTATATTTTCTCTTTTAAGCTGTTCAGTTTGTACCAATGAATTTTTCCACTGCTGAAAATAATAATATCCTTCGAGTATTGAAATAGCAAAAGTGTTTATTAATATTGCAACAATTATATTATTAAATAAAACAATATATAATTCTTGATTTCTGAAATTAAATGCAAAATGGAATATCGCTGCACAAATTGAAACTATTATTGTAGCATTAAAGTTGGTCAACAACACTTCAGAACTTATTCGTTGAAATAATTTTTTATCCCAAGGGAATTTTCGTTGCAACCAATTGAATGTTTTAATATTAACCGTAAAAATTAATACCGAAACAACAAATGAATACAAAACCCCGATGTGCATGTTGTGTATGGGTTTATTGCTACCTATAAAATGAAATTTTAAATAGAAAAATGCCGGTATAAGCAATGCGATTGCAATGCAGGCTAATAGTATTTTTTTGTTGAATTTCATTTTTTTATTATCAATTAAAAAATTGAACACGGATAACACGGATTTTCACTGATATATTATCCATGATTATCTGCGTTATCCGTGTCATCAGCGTTCCTATTTATCATTCTTGTTTGCACTATTTTATTTATTTTTACTAAATTTAAGTAATAATAAAACATTTGTAAGCATTAATTTAAAAACTCTCACATTCTTCCAACCCTCAAAGATACTAAAAAACCACCCTATACTGTACCATCGGAAATATACCAAGTTGATAAATCATTTCTTCTTTTACTGTTTCAGTATCAAATATCATCATATACGGATTCTTCCTGTTTATAAAATTTTGAATATCAAAAGCTAATTCTTGCGAGAATTTTTTTCCGTCCAACCTGAAAGCTATTCTAATATCCGGTCTGATATAATCAGCAAATTGTTTTGAAAACGGATTTTTTTCGTCAAGTTCGGTTTGTCCGCTTTGCATTGATTTTACTATGTCAATAGCTGTGTATCTTAATCCTCCTGCATAAGTTAGCTTTCCATCAATAGCTATTACTTTTTTATATTTTGCATTTTCTTTTTTTGAAAATAATTTCCATTCTTTTCCTGCCAAAGCATTAAAAACATAATTCCCGTTGAAAGCTGTATTTCTCAATATTCCATCACTTCCTTTATATTTCGATTCGTATAACGAAGCGGTTAAAAGATAATAAAATCCTTTATCCATAAATCGTTCAACAGTAAGTTCTATTCCGTAATTTGTGCCGCTGCCTCCGTTTACCAACGAATCGGGTGTAAATCTTGTAAAAGAATTGCTATTTAAAATTGAATAAGCACTATTATTCTGCTCAACTACTGCCTGAAAAATATCCTGATAATAAGCTTCTGCTTTTAATCGTAAATTCTCATTAATTTGAAGATTATATCCCAAAACAAAGTGATTGCTTTTCGTGAAATCCAAATCTTCGTTTGGCCTGAAATAGCTCAGGTCAGGTAATTCAACCTGTTTAAAATAAACACTTAAGGGCTGACAAATACTATGCAAACCGTAAGCAAATCCAAGCGATTGGGTATTAGATAAATTCCATTTTATCCCAAACCGGGGTTCAATAGAATTGCTATTATTCAATGTTAATTGTTGAAAATGAATGCCGGGATTAAATATTAAATTATCGGTGAGTTTGTATTGCCATTGAATAAACGCTTCGTATAAATAAGTAAAATCATTATTATCTGTTGTTATAAGAAATCTGTCGTAACTTGCATTATAAATAGAATCAATTAAATTCATGCTGATTTTTTTAACATTCACACCTATTCTGAAATTATGATGTATATTAATCTTTTTATTGATAAAAAAGTTACCGAAAATTCTCGAATCTGTTAAATCCATTCGAACATAAGGTATAGGAGTGTTTGTTACAGTGCTTACAGAATCAACAACATTATCATTGAGCATTGTTGATGCACCAATAATTAGTTTTGAATATGTATTACTATTAATTAAATAAGTGTGTGAAAACCCGATTGTTCCCATTTTACTTTTTGATAAAACATCCCTATCTTTATAAGCATAAGCATTATCATCTTCTTCTGTTGTATCTCTTTCGCTGTATAAAAAATTTATATCGCTAATTCCACCAATACCAAAAAATGTAATTCTTCCTATTTTTTTTGTCGGGAAATTTAGCTTAAAAGTTAAATCCTGATAATTAGGGACAGCCTTTCCTGTTCCAACGCTGATACCCATTGCTTGCAATGCACCCATTGTTGAATAACGATAATTTATTAAATATGATGAGTTGTTTTTTTTAGAAATAGGACCTTCTGCTCCAAGTTCAAAACCATTAAACCCAACTTGTCCGAGAAATTCATGCTTCTCGTAATTTCCATTTCGCATTTTCAGGTCAAACACACCTGAGTATGCATTACCATATTCGGCAGGAAAAGCAGCGGTCATAAAATCCGAATTAGAAAGAACATTATTATTTAACATGCTTACAGGACCACCAGTTGCACCAAGTTGCCCGAAGTGATTAGGGTTTGGAATATCAACACCTTCTAACTTCCATAATAAACCTGCCGGAGAATTACCACGAATTACAATATCGTTAAGGGCATCGTTTGAAGTACAGACACCTGCATAATTTGCAGCCATTCTCGAAACATCATTCCTCGCTCCTGCATATCGCTGGCTTTCTTCAATAGAAAAAGTTCTGGCACTAATGCTTGTCATCTTATTTAAAACTTCTCCTTTTCGTGAAGCGGTTATTACAACCTCCTCCATTTTCTGGACTTTCTCTTCCATTTCAATGTTTACTATCAATTCCTTACCTGAAATAAGATTAAGATTATTTAATGTAACAGTATGATATCCTATATATCGGACTTGTAAACTGATCCTTCCGACAGCAACATTTTTTAAAACAAAATAACCTTCGTTATTTGTAATTGTTCCAACAGGCGGGTCTGTTTCCAATAATATTACCGTAGCCCCTGGAAGTGTTGCCTGTGTTTGTTTTTCTATTATTTGCCCTCTGATTGTTTGAGTAACACCCTGTGCATTAGCACCTGACACGACAGTTGTTAATAGAACAACAAAAATTATTTTTAGTATATTCATAATTATTTATTTTGTGTTAATTATTTTTTGGATTACATAATATATATTTTTTATATTCCTTTTCAATTTCCCAATATCCAGATTCTTTGACTTTTTCTATTGTTTTTTTTCTTGGCTGATGTCCGTCTTCAAGAATTAAGATACAGTTAGACTTTCCAATTCTATTTAATTCAGCTAAAAAACTTTTATAATCTTTTACCATGTGAAACATATCAAGTGCATATATTAAATCGGCTGTATTATTAGATATCTCAAGCTTATTTCCATCTGTTTGAAAAGTTTTTACATTATCTAAATTATATTTCGCAATTATTTTTTTTACAAATTTAATTGCTAATTCATGAATATCAACAGCATAAACTAATCCCTCATTTCCAACTAATTCGGATGCTTTTCTTATATGCATTCCTGGACCACAACCATAATCAACAACAATACTGTTCTTTTGTATTCCGAACTTGTCAATGTTTTCACCAAAAGGTTTAAAAAGATTCCGAACCTTAAATATCAACGACATTATTCTAAACGCAATATTTGGCATTTTTTCAAATTTGCTTATAGATTTGTTTTTTTTCATTGTATTAA
>JAYEOP010000135.1 GCA_034723125.1 Bacteroidota bacterium
ATATTTATGATGATTATTTGAAAAATCTGAAAAAAAGTATTGAAGACAAAAATATTGAAACATTAAGCAAGTATGCATTAAAATTTGAAGGTGCTTTAAATGCTTTATTTGCAATCGAATCCAAAAAGTTTGCTTATAAATTAAAGATGAAAGGCAGAAGAAATGATACAGAAGGAATTGATGAGTTATTTATTAAATTCAAGGAAGCAGTTGAAAAATTTAATAATGAATTAAAGGTATTTGTTGATAATTTGTAAAAATTTAAAATAATAAAAAATATGAGTGAAGAAATTTTTGATAAAAAGGCGTTTGATAAAACTTATGAATCCCTTGGGAAGGATGCGATAAAGGATGTAATTGATTCATATTTTAATGTTTATGATGAGCTTTTTGGAAATGTAGAAAAAAGCGTGAAAGATGGTGACTTTAAAAAACTGAAATTTTTTGCAAATAAAATGAAGGGTTCTTTGTTTACATTGTTTGGAAAGAAACCTGCAAATATTGCTGAGGAATTATTAAAAAAAGGCATAAATAATAATTCGGAAGGAATTAATGAATTATTTGATGAATTTAAAAAATTAGTATTGCAATATAATATTGAGTTAAAGGAATATGTAGATGAATTGTAAAAATTACATTCCATAAGACAAAAAAACCTGTTCAGCAAAAGTACTGAACAGGTTTTTTTTTATTAAAATAATTAGAAGTTTATTACATAGTCATTTTCCATTTTCCATCAACTTTTTTAAGCTTGTATTTTTCAGTATCATCACTATCATCACCGTACACAATTTTCATTTCTACTTTTGCACTTTCTCCGTCTTCTGCAATTTCTTCACTGATAATCTCCATTGATTTGATTCCCTTTTTTTGTTCTAATGCTGTTACTGACATTTGAAGAAGACCTGTTATTTTTGCATTTTCTTCATCAGTCATTTCTTTATCACCTGTGTAAAGATCATCAATAGCTTTGTCAATATTTCCTTTGTCAAGGTTTGTCATTACGCTTTTGATAACATCCCCCGGAGCATTTCCACCACCGCCACCACATGACATAGCTGTAAATAATAGTATCGTTGTTAAGATACTTAAAATTGATTTGAATTTTTTCATAATATTATATTTATTTAGTTAAAAAAATGTTAATCTGATGAATATAGTAATTTGATATAATTGCTGTTTAGGAGTGAGCCTGGCATTATCATTGGCTTACGAAATCCAGGGAAATTCACTTCATCAAACTTACCTCTTATTAAGTCAATACCTGCTATTTTGTATGCTTTCCAAACAAGTTCTGTGCAAAATAAGTTTTCAGTTTTTATATCATAATTGTTATCGAAAATAAGTTTCTTTTTATAGTAAATTTCAGCAGTTTCTGAGGCTTGCTTACCTTTTTCTAAAGAAGAATTTTTGAGACGGCAAATAGCATATCTTGATGCTTTCTTTTGAGTTAAAAATCCAGTGATTTTTTCCATTTTTACATAATCGGGCTTTCCTTTTGATTCTCCCGGAACAACATGAATTACAAAAGGTTGCTTGTTTCTCTTATAAATTATTCCAACATGAGAATAATGTGAACTTTTATCATTAGCTAATACAAAATAACTCGCAAGGCTTCTGCCACGCCTGAATATTAAATCCCCATTTTGTAAAACAATTTCTTCATTAATTGATAGTATTTCTTTCTTATGGGTAAATGAACTTATAAATAAAAATGAAAAAAATATTAAACTAATAAAACAAATTAACCCTAATAACATTTTTAGGTTACTTAGCTTACTAAGGATATTTTTTTTATTTTTTCTCAATTTAATTAGTTGGTTGTATTTAATTAAAAAAATTAACTCTACAAAAGTATATAAAAAAAATTAAATGATACATTTTTTTTAAAAAAATTATTGGAAGTCCTATAAATTATATTTTAAAATTTAATTTTATTCGCATTAAATATTCATCTTTGTTTCTTAAAAGAAATGTATTTATAGAACGCCCCTAAACTGAAAAAGTGAAAATCAAGAGCAAAAAAAATGAAAGATATTACAATTGGAATTGATATAGGTGGTACAAATACCGCTTTTGGCTTTGTTGAAAAAAATGGAAATTGTATTGAACAAGGAAAAATGCTAACTAATCAAAGTAGTGAAGCTGAATTGTTTGTTAAAGAATTATATTTGAAAATCAATGAAGTTAAAAGTTCAATTGCTGAGAATATTAATATTAAAGGAATTGGGATAGGGGCTCCAAATGGAAATTATTACAATGGAACAATTGAGAATGCTCCTAATTTAAAATGGGAAGGAACTATTAATTTAGTAAATATTTTTAAAAACTATTTTAATCTACCTGTGGTTCTTACAAATGATGCAAATGCAGCGGCAATGGGAGAAATGTATTTTGGTGGAGCAAAAGGAATGAAAAATTTTATTGTCATTACAATAGGAACAGGACTCGGAAGTGGAATTGTTGTTGACGGTAAGGTTGTTTACGGTCATGATGGATTTGCAGGTGAAATCGGTCATACAATAGTTAGAGTTAATGGACGAAAATGTGGCTGTGGAAGAAGAGGTTGCCTTGAAACCTATGTTTCAGCTACAGGAATAAAAAGAACATTATTAAATCTTCTTGCTGATGCTAACCAAAAGAGTATTCTTGATGGTGTTACAATAAAAAATCTTTCGGCAAAAATGATTGATGAAGCGGCTTTAAAAGGTGATGAAGTTGCTATGGAAGCTTTTTCTTATACAGGAAAAATTTTGGGTGAAGCTCTTGCAAATGCAGTTGCATACACAAGTCCCGAAGCTATATTTTTATTCGGTGGTATTGCTCAAGCAGATGATTTAATTTTAAAACCTACTATAATTAATATGGAAAAAAATGTTTTAGATATTTATAAAGGCAAAGTAAAAGTACAACTTTCGGCACTTAACGAAAATGATGCTGCTATTTTGGGAGCAAGTGCTTTGGCTTGGGAAGAATTAGATAAATAAATTTGAAAACTTAAATAATTATTTGTTTAAATTTTCAATTATTTCTTAAGTTGTATTTTTTTCGTATATTTGATTTTTGAACAATCGTTAAAAAAATAGCTTTTAGTTTTAAAGACATAAAAAAAATAATTATGAAAAAGTTTTCTATTATTCATTATTTCGTGTTTTTGATATTTTTAATTTCGTTTTTTATAAAATTTAATACTTACGGGCAATCGGCAGGAGATATTGCTTTTATCGGTTGGAATTCTGATGGAGATGAAGATATTTTATTTGTAACCTTTGTTGATATTTCTGCAGGAACAAAAATTTATTTTAGGGATGAGGAATATGATAATGGCTGGGCTTCAAGTACAGGTGAAGGAACAATTAGTTGGACTGCACCTTCAGGTGGAATTTCTGCAGGGACTGTCGTTCAGATTTATGATTGTGCTGTGTCAGATCCAGCAGTTCCTACGTCTTCAGTAGGTACTATGTCTAAAGATAATGCAGGTTTTAATATAAAAAATGATAATGATGCTGTTTATGCTTATACTGCAAATGGCGGTTATAATACTGGACCATTTACTTTCTTGGCTGCCTTTATTAATAGAGCAGCAGGTTATGATACTACTTCTTATGGAGTACTTATGGGAACTAACTTAACTGATAATACTGATGCATGGTCGTGGGGAAGTGATGATAATTGGAAATATGACAGGTCTGTAACAAGCGGTAGTGTTTCAACAATTAAAACTGCATTGCAAAGCTCTGCAAATTGGAATTCTCAGAATAGTCCTAATTATACTTTCAGCACATCTGCTTTTGATATTATTGATAATTTTGAACTTGAATTTGATGGTACTAATGATTATGTTGATATTGGTACAGGACCAACTATTGTTAAAACAGTTGAGTTTTGGGTAAATCCTGCAACGACAACTGAGGATTGTATTGATTTAAATGGTTCTGAATATATTGAGATTAGCTCAGGAACTCTTACAGCAAACGGATTTACAAGTCCAACGATTTATGTAAATGGGGCAGTTTCAACTTCTGTATCGGCAAGTGTTTGGCAACATGTTGCAGTTACAACTACTACGCTAATTAATGCAAGTGATTTGGA
>JAYEOP010000136.1 GCA_034723125.1 Bacteroidota bacterium
GTTTTGAAGAATAAAGATAAAGATAAAAAGAATATGAAAACCGGTGTATATTTATGTGGATGTGGTGGAAATATATCTAAAGTTGTTGACCTGGATAATGTAAAAGAATATGTTGATAAAGAAAAAGATGTTGAAATTACTCAAATTCATACAAACATGTGTTCGGGTGCAGGTCAAAAATTAATAATTGACGACATTAAGAAACATGGTTTAGATAAAATTGTTGTTTCTGCTTGTTCGCCTCAATTTCATGAAAAAACTTTTAGATCTGCGATGGCAAAAGCAGATTTAAATCCACATGTATTAGAAATTGCAAATTTTAGAGAACATTGTTCGTGGCCATTAAAAAAACAACCGGAAATTGCGACAGAGAAGGCAAAAAGTTTAGTTAATGTTGCAATTGATAAAGTATCATTAAATTATCCGCTTGAAAAGAAAATGTTTAAAATGGAAAATAAAGTTTGTGTGATAGGTGCAGGAATTGCAGGAATTCAAGCATCATTAGATTTATCTGCAGCCGGAAAAGATGTTATACTTATAGAAAAAGATCCGACAATTGGTGGAAAGATGACCATTTTATCTAAAACATTTCCAACTGAAGATTGTTCAGCTTGTATTATATCGGCAAAAATGGCAGAGGCGGAGGGTGATCCGAATATAAAAGTTTATACGAATACCAAAATCACAAAAACATCAGGTCATAGATTACATTTTGATATTGAAGCGGAAGTGACTCCAAGATTTGTAATCCCAGATATTAATATGGATATCTGTTTAACTTGTAAAAAATGTGAAGAAGTTTGTCCTGTTTCAGTCCCAAATGAGTGGGAAAAAGGAATTATGGATAGAAAAGCAATTTACACTCCTGCCCCTCTTGCCATTCCATTTAAATATTTAATTGATGAAAAAAATTGCTTACAATTTAAAGATGGTTCCTGTACAAAATGTGCTGATGTGTGTCCTGAAAATTTTATTGATTTTACACAAAAGATGGAGAAAGTGAATTTTACAGTTGATAATATTATTATAGCAACGGGTTTTGATGATATTGATCCAAATATTAAACCAATGTTTAAATATGAAGAACTTGAAAATGTGGTGACAGGATTGGAAATGGAAAGAATTGTTGATCACTGTAACGAAAATCCACCACCAAAAGAGATTGGAAATAAAGTTGCTTTTATACAGTGTGTCGGTTCGAGAGACAAGCAAATTGGTAATGAATATTGTTCTCGAGTATGTTGTATGTATGCTACGAAACAGGCATCATTATTAAAAATGGAGAAGCCGGAAACAGATATTTACATTTTCTATACTGATTTGAGAGCTTATGGAAAGGGATTTGAAGAGTATTACAAACGAGCTCAAGAGATGGGAATAAAATATATTCGTGGAAAAGTTGCAGAGATAAATAAAGACCCACGAAGTTCAAGAATAATTTTAAGAGCAGAAGATACATTATCGAGAAAATTGATAGAGACAGATTTTGATATGATTGTTTTAGCAAATGGAATGCGACCAAATCAGTCAAGTGGAACTGTTTTAGATTCTCTTAAATTGGATAGATCATCAGATGGTTTTGTTAAAGAAGCACATTTAAAATACAGGCCGGTTGATACACTTGTTGAGGGTGTTTTTGTAGCCGGTGCTGCTCAAGGTCCGAAAGATATTCCGGATACAGTAGCCCAAGCAAGTGCGGCGGCAGCAAGATCAATTGGTTCATTAAATCAAAAAGAATTTGAAATAGATCCGATTTTAGCATTTGTGGATTCTGATAAATGTGATGGTTGTGAAGATTGTCTGACTGCTTGTCCTAAAAATGCAATTCAGATGGATAGTAATAATAAGGCAGTTGTTGATGGTGCATTATGTGTTGGTGGCGGTTCTTGTATTGGTTCTTGTCATGCAGAAGCGATTGATCTTAAAGGATATACAAATGAACAAATGTATGCTTCAATAGATGCAATTTTAGAATTGAAAAAGAAAGATGAACATAGAGTAGTATTCTTTGCAGATGATGCCTCTTCATATCGACTTGCCGATATGGTTGGTGTGAGAAAAATGGCTTATGATCATAATGTATATATTATGAGAGTTCCAAGTGGATCTAGAATAACACACAATTTAATTGCTTATGCATTTATAAAAGGTGCTGATGGAGTAATAATTGGTGATAATGTTAAAGATAGTTCTGCATATCCTTGGAGTAAAGAGATATCACTTAAACAGATTGAATTAGTGAATGAAAAATTAAAAAAGTCCGGAATTAAGGGTGATAGAATTTTCTATTCTGAATTAAAATCCGGTATGATACAACAATTTCTTGATGTAGTAAATGGAACTGTTGATACTGTTAAAAAATATCCAAAAATTACTGAAGTTGAAGTAAAGAAATTGGAGGAGTTATAAAATGCCGAAAAAATTATATTTAGATAAACAATCAGTTGACTTTTATGAAAAAGTCAAAGAAATTAGTGGAGAGACCATCACTTTATGTGATCAGTGTGGAACCTGTTCAGGCGGATGTCCTGTGATTGAACAGATGGATATTTCTCCTGCTCAATTAATGAGAATGGTTATGCTTGGCGATAAAGAAGTTATGGACACAAAAACAATGTGGTTATGTGCGACTTGTAATACTTGCACAGTTCGTTGTCCGCGAGAACTTGATGTTTCAAAAGTTGCCGAAGCATTGAGACAAATACGATTAAGACAATCAATTGATCAAGTAAAGATTGATGAAATTCCAAAAGATATATTGAGAGAATTGCCACAGATTGCAGTAGTTGGAGCTTTTAGAAGATTAACTTCATAAATAGAGAGGAATAAATAGATGAAAATACCTTATTATCCGGGATGTACATTAAAATCAGCAGCAAAACATTTTGAAAAATCTGCTATTGAAAGTGCTAAAAAGATAGGAGTTGAATTTGTAGAATTACCACGATGGAATTGTTGTGGAGTTGTTGCATCACTTGCTGATGATGATCTTATGCATCACCTGGCACCAATCAGAAATATGGTTCGTGTATTAGAGATGAATCGCGATGGATTAGTAGAAGACGAAAAACGATTACTAATGTTATGCTCAATGTGCTATAATACATTAAGCAGATCGAATAAACGAGTTAGTGAAAATTCAGAAGATTTAGATGCTATCAATGATTTTATGTATAAAGAAGAGATAGATTATGATGGCAGTGTTGAGACGGTTCACTTTTTGGAAATTATAAAAGAAATCGGATTTGATAAAGTAAAAAAAGCAGTAAAAAAATCATTAAAGAATTTAAAAGTTGCACCATATTACGGATGCATGTTACTCCGACCAAAAGAGGTGGGAATAGATGATCCGGAAACGCCGACAATTTTTGAAAACTTAATAAGTTCACTAACAGCTGAACCAATTAAATGGAACAATTCAAGAAGATGTTGCGGTAGTTTTTTAACTGTGGATAATGCAGATGTTGTGATTGAACTCGGTAGCGATATTTTAGAAGATGCAAAAAATTCAGGTGCTGATATAATTATTACAAGTTGTCCGCTATGTGCTTTTAATCTTGATAACAGACAGAAAAATATAAAAGAAAAATATCCGGATTTTAAAGAGATTCCTGTGGTATATTTTACACAATTGATGGCACTCGCATTTGGTTTGTCGGAAGAGGTGATGGGATTTGATGGAAATTTTATTGATCCGAGAAAATTACTAAAATCAAAAAAATTAATAAAATAGTATGAGGTATAGATAATGAGTGATAAACGAAAGATGTTAAGTGTTTTTATTATGGGTGAAGCACATGAAGTTCCGGAAGGTTCAACAATTCTTACGGCTTTTGAATATGCCGGTTATCAGTTAAAAAAAGGTGTGGGTTGTCGTGAAGGATTTTGTGGAGCTTGTGCTACTGTTTTTAGAGAAAAAGGAAATTATAAATTACAAAGTGGGCTTGCTTGTCAAACAGTTGTGACTGATGGAATGTTGTTGGTACAAATTCCATTTGTTCCTGCAGAAAAACCAATTTACGATATGGATGAAATTACACCTGATATCAATACTATCAAAGAATTATTTCCAACCGTTTCTCGTTGTGTA
>JAYEOP010000137.1 GCA_034723125.1 Bacteroidota bacterium
TAAATTTATTTTTTGATTTGTTGAAAATTTGTATCTCATAATTTTCTACGCCTTGTTTCCATTGTTCATAACCCGTCCATTTTAATTTTGGGTAAATGCTTTTTGCTTCTGAGGTTAGAAGAATGCTTTTGCCGTAATTTGTGTATTCGCTTTTGTAATCGCAACTGTCAATTACAAACATTCTGTAAAAATAGGATTGTTCATCAACGCTGTTGTTAAAATCAAGGAAATCAAATGTTTGATTGTCGCTTGTGCTTAACTCGTACCAACTTATTCCGTTTTCTGATTTTTCGAGGATGTATGTCTTGGGAATTCCTTTTGTTGCTTCTGTCCATTCAATCAGTATGTTTTCATCATGCTCAACTGTTGCCCTAATTATTTCATTTGCTTTTACGTGTTGTTCTATAAAAAAATATTTTGTTGAATCTGTTGAGCAACCAAAATCACTTGTTGATGTGAGGGTTACGGCTTTTTTACCTGTGTCTGAGAAAATGTGATTCGGATTTTGAAGGTTTGAAAAATTGCTATCTCCAAATTCCCAAAACCATCTTTGAACTTTGCCTGAATCTATGAATGATTTATCGTAAAAAAACATTGTGTCTTCAAGGCAGTTGTTGAGGTAAATGTAAGCGGCTACAGGCATTGGATAAACGTAAATATTTTTGGTAATTGTGTCTTTGCAATTTTTGTTGCTTGTAGAAATTAGTTTAACTGGATAAATTCCCCAATGCACTAATGATGTTGGGTTTAAATAATCAATCAGTAAGGTATCATTGTTAAATATCCATTGATAGTTTAATGTTCCTTGGGATATAGTTGAAAGATTGATAAAATCAAAGTAATTGGAATCAAGGCATTGAGTTGAGTCATTGATGCCAAAGTTACTAATGGGCATTGGATACACAACAAGTTGTTTCTCAATAGAATCCTTACAGTCTTGCCCTGATGTTATCAAAAGTTTTGTTGTAAATAAACTGTCGTATTGATAGGAATGTAAAGCATTTTCCGTAGTTGCAAAGTTTGAATCTCCAAAATTCCAAAGGTAGCCAACAGAACCATAAGGAATTGAAGACATATTTGTAAACTCAAACTGATTATTTCTAAGACATTGGTCGGTATCGTTTATGCCAAAATCGGCTACAGGCATGGGATGCACCCACAAGGTTTTTTCAATAGTATCCCTGCAATCATAATTAGATGTTGCAATAAGCCGTACTAAAAAGGTGTCATAATTTATATAGCTGTGATTTGTATTCGGGGAAGTACTTGTATTTATATCTCCAAAATTCCATGTGTAATTCATAGAATCATAAGCTATTGTTGATTTGTTTGAAAACTTGAACAAATTAAATTCAAAGCATTGAGAACTATCATCAATTTCAAAATCTGCTATTGGCATAGGTCGGACATACACCTTTTTTGTTAATGAATCTTTACACGCATAATTTGATGTTATTAAAAGTTGAACTCTGAGAGTATCATGTTTTTGATATAAATGAAATGTGTTTTTGTTGGTATCCAAATTTCCATCTCCGAAATCCCAAGTGTTGGAGAAATGCCCGTAAGGAATTGTTGAATTATCATTAAATTCAAAATAATTATTTACAAGGCATTGCAAGGAGTCAATTATACTGAAATCCGCTATTGGCATGGGTCTTACAAAGACAGCTTTTGTCAAAGAATCAACACAATCGAAAGCAGAGGTGCTTATTAATTTAACAAAAAATGTATCAAAGTTTTGATAAGAATGAATGGGGTTTGTATCGTTTGAAATTATACTGTCTCCATAATTCCATAAATAATTAAGATTGCCTGACAAAATATTTGATTTGTTTGTAAATGAAAATATATTATTTGTAAAACATTGGTCATTGTTATTAATTAAAAATGAAGCTGAAGGCATAGGACGAACAAAAATGTTTTTTAATATTGAATCTTTACAATTATTATCGGAAGTAGCTAATAATTTCACAATGAATGTATCAGAAAAAGGATAGGAATGTGATGGGTTTTGTTGTGTTGAGGTATCCGAATCTCCGAAATACCAAAAAGGATAATAATTGCCATAGGGAATAGTGCTTTTGTCTGTAAAATTAAAAATATTGGAATAGAGGCATAAACTACTTGTATCCAATTCAAAATCAGGAACAGGCATAGGATGAATGATAATGGCTTTTTCAATGGAATCTTTACATGCCCAATCCGATACAATTAATAATCTTGCAATTACAGTATCGTGATTTAAATAAGTATGTGTTGAATTATATGCAGAGGAAGTATCACCGTCTCCAAAATACCATGTTTGAGTAAAACTGCCGGAACTAATAGTTGACGCATTACTAAAATTAAAATTATTATTGCTTAAGCATTGTGCACTATCAAAAATAGAAAAATCGGCTAAAGGCACTGGGTGAACATGAATATACATTATTTTCTCTGTAGAATCTTTGCAATTATTAGCTGATGTGGCAATAAGTTTTACAGTAAAAGTGTCTGCATAACCATAACTGTGTACAGGGTCAATGGTGGTTGAAGTTGAATCATCTCCAAAAAACCAATTGTAACTCATTGTCCCGTAAGCTATGGAAGATGTATTGGTAAATCCAAAAGCATTTTGTTCAAAACATTGGGAAGTGTCCCAAATAAAGTAATCTGCCATCGGCATGGGATGGACAATTACATTTTGAGATGAAGTGTCGCAACAGTTTAGATAAGAGCATGTAATAAGTTGTACGTTAAAAGTATCTGCACTAAGATAACTGTGTGAGGAATTTTCATAATTGTAGGTAGAACTATCTCCAAACTTCCAGTAGTAATTTGTAATCGAATCATTTTGAATAGTACTTGTGTTTGTGAAAATAAAGTTATTACCTGAAAGGCATTGAGATGAATCGTTGATGGTAAAATCGGTATTTGGTGAGTTGTAAATAGTTAGGTTTAGTGTAATAATGCTATCGCAACCATAATAATTTACAAGTGTATCAAAATAAACTCCTGTATTACTGATAGTATCTCCATTAAAATTATAAAAATTGCATTTACTTAATGTAAGTGTTTTGTAGGTTCTATAACAATTCTTTATATGTGCAATACAAGCATCTGCCCCTCCATTATATGAAGTTTGAAATGCACCTGTAGTCGCAATTTGGTTGCTTGAATATGTAAAACCTGAAATAAATAAAAAATCATTTATAGTTACAGAAATTCCTCCTCCATAGTCATTACCACTGCCTCCATAATATGAGCCCCATATTCTCTGCCCTGTAGAATCGAATTTTACGAAATAAATATCATCAGGTGCTCCTCCATGAATATGCTGAAAAGCATTGGATGTTGCTATTAAGGAGGTTGAGCTTGTTCTTCCAATAAAATATATATATCCAATATCGTCAATATCAATACCTGTAGATGATACATATTCTTCAGCATTACCTCCATAGTAAGTTCCCCATAGTCTTTGTCCTGAATTACTAAACTTTACAAGAAATACATCATGATAACCACCGCCAAAGCTACTTTGAAAAGCACCTGATGTAGCAATTGTTAAATATGAACTGGTTTCTCCAGCCATATAGACATTTCCATTTTTATCTATTTTTATTGCACGACCAGCATCCCAGCCATACATACCATAATATGTACACCATTTCCTTTGACCTGATGAATTTAATTTAAGAATAAATGCATCACGATATCCTCCTCCATAACTTGAGTGGAATGCTCCATTTGTTGCAATAGAAGAATTTGAACGTGTATCTCCGCAAATAAATATATTATTGTTATTGTCTGTTGATACACCATAACATTCTTCCTCGTTGCTTCCCCCATAATAAGTACTCCATAACCTTTGACCTGCATCATTAAATTTTGCAATAAAAGCATCATAATCACCTGACAAACTTGTTTGATAAGCTCCATTTGAAGCAATTGATGTTGTTGAATTTGTAAAACCTGCAATAATTATATTTCCACTTACATCATTGCTAAGGCTGTAGCATCTTTCTTTATGATTTCCACCAAAATAAGTACCCCATATCCTTTGTCCATTTAAATTAAATTTTAATAAAAAGGCATCA
>JAYEOP010000138.1 GCA_034723125.1 Bacteroidota bacterium
TTTAGTCAATCAATTTATCAACTTTCATTTCTATTGAATTTAGCCTTTCAATCAATAATTTATTTTGCTCTTTTAAATCATTAATTTCTGATTGTTGATTTTCGATAATGTTTTGTTGCTCTTGAATTGCATCCGTCAACAAAGGAATTAATCCGAGATAATTGATACTTTTAAATTCAAATTTTTCAATTGTTTTGGAATTATAAACATCCCCATTTTCAAAAATAGGTGCAACTTGAGTTGTTACTAAATCCGGTAATATTTTTTCTAATTCTTGTGCTACAAAGCCTCTTTGTGCTCCTTGAGGGAAAGATAATCCTTTATTTGCAAAGTCATTTTTAAATTCAAATGAAACAGGATTTAATTTTTTAACAATTTCTATTGAAGAATATAATTCACTGATGTTTGTTTTTAATTTCACATCCGAAGGATTTGAGAATGTTCCCGTTACAGTAACATCGCCACTAAAATATCCTGCATAGTTAGTTGTGGCATTTATCGCTGAGGCATAGAAAGCATAATTAGTTGTTGCAGCACCATACGCATTTGCAAACATGCCAATATTCCATTGTCCTGTTCCTTTTGTTTCACCTAATGCACCATAATTTACAAAACTACTGGAATCTACATAGCCATATAAACCGATATTTTGTCCGCTTCCGCTTCCAATGCTATGTCCAAATACTCCTTCGTTATGTTGTCCTACTCCATTAGTTCTACCGTCAACTCCCCTGTTATAAAATATTGATCCTTTTGCTTCGCCATAAACACCTGTGTTAAAAGCTCCCGTAGAACCACTTCCTGCACTTATTCCGTAAACACCATAGTTGGTGTCGGCAGAAGAATTTCCATAAGCAACTCCTTGTACTCCGTAATTTTCAATACCACCTTTGGCAAAACCATAAAGTCCTTTGTTGGTTCCTGAAGAAGAGCCTACTGATTCACCTGCAACTGCTTCGTTTGTTCCTGTTATTCCTTCAATTATTCCTAAAATATTTCGTGAACGAACAAAAAAGTTGTTTGAACCTGTGTTGTATGCATAAATTAATGCAGGAGAATTTTTTGCTGTGGAATCCAAAATACTAAGTTTTGTTTTTGAGTTAAAAACTTGGTCAGTCCCAATGCTTACATTGCCATTGTCATAATAAATGTCATTTGAACTTTTTACCCAACTTATTGGGAGTGAAATTTGATTTCCATTGCTAATACTCAAATCATTACCTGACAACAATAAAGTTTGAATCTCATTTGTTGAGTCTGAATCATCATCTCCGGGGAAAGTAATTTTATTACCATCACTAATAGAAAGGTCGTTTCCTGACAAGATAAGTGATTGTAATTCATTGAAAGGGTCAGCATCCGCATCATTTTTTTCATCGGGTAAAGTTATAGTATTTCCATTACTAATACTCAGCTCGTGCCCGGTAACACTTAGTGTTTGAGCGCCAGCATTACCTGATTTTTCAGCAAATAATGCATAAGGAACAGATAGCATTTTTGAGGTACCCATATCAACAAGTCCATTGCCAAAATCAATTTGCATGTTTAGATAGAATTGTCCTCCCGACCAATTTATTTCACCGAAACTGCTTGCTGTACCAACTGTTGTTGATACTCCTTCTCCAATTTTTAAATTGAATAATCCGAATTCATTTGTATTAACAGAATGACCTTCTTGCCAAACGATAACTCCGTCAGTACTATCTGAAATTATCGATAATCTAACAATGAGATTAGAGTTTGTTACGGGTTCTCCATCATTGTTTCTCGCCACTGCTTGATAGTTTATTGCCTGTGGAATTTGAGAATACGCAAGACTGCTGATAAAAAGTGCAAAAACGAAAAGGAAAATTTTATTTTTCATAGCTTTATCTTATTTTTTGAATTTTATAAACATTTATTTCACCAATTTCTTTTGAAAATACTTTGAGCAAATAAGTTCCTTTTGAAAAATTGCTCAGATTTATTTTAGAAATACTTTCTTTTATTTTTTGATTTAAAACAACTTTGCCTGAAATATCAATTATCTCAAGTTCAATATCATAACTTTTATTGTCGGTTTTAATTTCAAGGTTTAGGAAATCGGAAGTAGGATTAGGATATGCAAGAATCTCAAACTCAGAGTTAATATTTTCTTTAATTGTTGATAAAGAATAAGAGGGTTGTTGAAAGCCTTGTGTTAAAATATTATTTGCAGATTTTGTAGTTTCAACAACAACTTCACCAATTGTCCAACTCAAAGAATTATTTGAATTTTCATAAAACTCTCCACCCGAACTAATAACTTCAGGTTTTGCAGATTGTGAAAAAATATTGAAACTAATTAAAAATACAAATAGAAAAATAATTACTTTTTTCATAATCAATTATCATTAATTTAGTTATGATTTAATCAGACAAAGCTAAGAATAAAACATTTACTTTTCCAAATTAATTCTTTTATTAATAAAAAAGAGCAAGCATATAAAAAATATGATTGCTCTTTTCAAGGAAGGTTGTTAACTTTTTAATACTTATTTAATAAAATTCTTAACGTAAATTTTATTTCCTATTTTCAGTTTTGCAAGATATATCCCCTTATCTAATTCAGCTACATTAAAATAATAATTTTGCTTACCTGCCGAATATGTTTTCGTATCATATTGTTTTACTTTTTGTCCCAAAGGATTAAAAATTTCTAATGAAACTGTTTCGGTATTTTTTATCTTAAAAGAAATACGACCGATATCATTTACAGGATTTGGATATATTTCTGAAACATTATTTAACATTGGGTTTTCTTCAACAGAAACATTGTTTAATTTTTTATGAGTAACATTTAAAACTTCATAGTCATCAATACCTTGATAGTCGTATTTACTAACAAAAACTACTGCCCAAAGTTGATTTGGATTTGGACCAACATACATTTGTCTATCAAAAGATTTGGCATATTGTGTTCCAATTTCATAAATATGAGGAGGGAAAAAACTGTCAATATTCATAACATCGCCCCATGCACCTGTAGTAAAATATCTTCTTACAACTCTATGGTGAGGAAAATCAGTAATTGGGTTACCTAGTCCATAAAAGTGGTGTCCATACACATTATTGTACGCATTTACCTGATCATAATTTACACCTTTATCCATAACATAGTTTTCAACTATAACACAACTTACCCTAATATCTCCTATTACATCATCAACAAAATTTATTGAAACATCAATACTAACATCGAGGGCATCAACTGTAATATTGTCAATTTTAACTTCTACCGGAGCAGATAAAGCCATTCTTTCAGCAACTTTTGTTGTCCAATTATCTCTTGGAATACCAACATGATCAAATCCTGTCCATTTTTCTCTGTCAATAATACCTGAAGGAATAGTTCCTCCTAATGTATTCATAATATCGTTTCCTTCAAAAGTAAATAATTGAATGTCATCATTTTTATGAATATTGATAATTATTAAATCATCACCATAGACATCTTTTAGATCAATTAATTTTGCAAGACCATCTGTTGATTGTCCGTTTTCTACTTCTGTAATTTGTTCAAAAAGAACTCTTTTTGTTGTAGTAATTCCATGATTTACAAATACATTCTTGCTAGAAATATCATTTGAAGAATTTTCGTCTGAATAACCATTTATGTTTGTTGCCCATGCAGAAATGTCATATAATTGAGCAGCCTTTTCAGCTTTCCAACTTTTTGATAATGAAAATTCTTTTGTTTCCTTTGGTTTTAAATTAGAATTTATTCTTTCTGTTACTATGGCTCCGTTATCAATTTTGTAATTGATATCAAAATAATTTATTTCTTGAGTACCATGATTAGTAACTTCTACCTGAATAATAACTTCAGAATTAAGTTTTGCTTTATCATTAATTTTTAAGGAAGTACTTAAATCGTAATTTTGGGCAAAAGAAGTAAAAATGAAAGCAAAAGAAAAAAGTGATAGTAATATAAATTTATTTTTCATGTTTTCTAAGATTTTATTGTTTTTATTAAAATATTAATTTTTTCAAAGATAGGATTAAATTGTAATACTTACTAATACTTTTTTCTATTTGTTAAAG
>JAYEOP010000139.1 GCA_034723125.1 Bacteroidota bacterium
AATTAGTTCTTTCGATTTATAAAAGTCGAATGTTCCAAATGATTTTCTCGATACATTTATTAGAATATCAGGATGATATTGCTCTAAAGTCAAATCTGATATTTTGTGTAACATTAAGCTTGATGTTTTGCTTAGTAAATTAAAATACCCAACCTTATCTTTATGATTTTTGGGAATAAGGTGATTTATTTTTTTGTAAATAGTGTCTATATATTTTGATTGACTTTTAGAATAGGTTTTTTCTTTCGTTTCTTTTTTTACAGTAATAGGTATTCTGGAATTAACATCTACAACAACCAATATATCATCTTGTTTACGTTCAACTCTATTAATTGGAATAGGATTAAGCACTCCGCCATCAATAAGTTGCCAATTATTTAATTTGAATGGAACAAAAACCGAAGGAATTGAAATTGATGCTCTGATTGCTTCATACAAACTACCTGATGAAAAAACAATTTCTTTTTCAGATAAAACATCTGTTGCAACAGCAGAATATGGAATATTTAAATCTTCAATATTAATATCAGGTATCATCCTTTTCATTTCTGTTATAACTTTATTACCTTTTACTATACCTGAAGTATTAATTGTAAAATCAACCAAATTAAAAACATCCATTTTATCCAAAGAACACATCCATTCTTTAAAAATATCAATCTTTCCTGTGGCATACATTCCACCAACTAATGCTCCCATTGATGTTCCTGAAATGGAGGTAATATCATATCCCTGATTTAATAATTCTTCAATTACGCCAATATGAGCAACCCCTCTTGCTCCACCGCTTGATAATACTAATGCTACTTTTTGTTTCATTTATTTATAATTTTATTTTCAAAGGGCACATAGAACTTAGCAAGTCAAAACAATTTTTTAATTGTATTTTAAAACTAAATTCTTGTTGCCAATTACTACTGCTTACCAAATACTGACATTTAAATCAAATTAACTGCTTTCTTTTTTTATAAGTTTTAAAACGGAGAATCCGGTTCTTTTACCATTTCATTCAAAATTATTCTATCTGTAATACCGGGAAAATTTTTATGTAACCAAACAACAAGTTTTCCTTGTGGAGTTAAAATTAAATCCCGTTCACGTTTTAAAGTTGCTTTTGCAATAATTTGTGCCACTCTTTCTGCTGACATCATTTCATCCTCATTTCTTGGTGTTTCTTTTTGTGGTTTTCCGTTTTTATTAAGTGCAGTATTCCTAATATTTGAAGTTGTAAATCCAGGATGAACAATCAGAACGTTAAGTCCTTTTTTCTTATTTTCAAGACGTAAAGTATTTAAAAAACCAACCATTGCATGTTTTGATGCACTATAAGCAGTACGACCGGGCAAAGGAGTAAGTCCCGAAATTGAAGAAATTCCAATAACAGTTCCTTTTTGTTTTAGCAAATAAGGTAAGGCAAACTTGGTACAATAAACAGCTCCATAGAAATTTGTATCCATCAATTCTTTTATTACTTCCAATTTTAAATCTTCAAAAGTAGCTCTCATTGAAATACCTGCATTATTGATAAGCACATTTACTTGCCCGTATTTTTCAATAGTTTTGTCAATTAAATTCTTGCAATCTTCAATCTTTTTAACATCTGTTTTTATTGATATTGCTTCACCTCCAAGCTTTTTAATCTGATTTTCAACTTTTTTTAATTCATTTTCTCTTCGTGCCGCAAGAACAACTTTTGCCCCCTCATTAGCAAATTCAAAAGCACATGCTTTTCCTATACCCGAAGAAGCTCCTGTAATTATAACAACTTCATTAGCAAATTTATTCTTAAAACGAATTACGGTTTCTCGTTTTCTTATTCTCGGTATTAAAATGTTATATTTTTTCAATATATCTCTACTTACATTTGTGTTACTAAGAAGTTTATTGAATTTACTCATTTTTTTAATTTTTTAATATAACATCTTGCCTTTTTGTGTTGTCGGAATTCATAATTTGTCCACAACTGTTTTATTTTATTATTATTTTCAAGCTCACGAGTTGTTTCCAAATATTTTATTTTATTATTTAAAAAAGTTTGTCCTATTTTCTCAAAAATTATTGCAGGCACTCCTTTATTTTGATAATCGGGTTTTACAGCAAGTAGCAATAAATCAGCAATATCATTTTTGTGTAAAGCCCTCCATATTCTATAATATCCAAAAGGAAACAATTTACCTTTTGATTCTTTTAAAGCTTTTGACATTGACGGAATTGCTACACCAAAAGCAATAAGTTTATCTTCATTATCAAGAATAATTGAAATATAATCAGGATTAATTAAAGAGAAAAATTTCTTTTTCAGATTATCTACTTGTTTTTCAGTTAATTCTGTAAAAGCATATAAATCTTTATAAGATTCGTTAAGAATACTAAAAAACTCGTCTAAATATCCAATATAATCTTTTGATTTTTTTATTTCAAGTTGATGTAAATTGTATCGTTTTTGAACTATTTTTGAACCTTTTATAATTTTATCAGGTACTTCTTTTGGCATTTTTACACAAAATTCAACCCAATCAACATCTTTTTCATATCCCGATTTTTCAATTAATTTTGAATAATAGGGAAAATTATAGTGTGCAAATGATGTCGGTATTTCATTAAAACCTTCAATAAGCACACCTGATGCATCAAAGGAAGTAAAGCCGACAGGTCCATGTATTATTTCCATGTTTTCACTTATTGCCCACTTTTCAACTGTTTGCAATAATAATTTTAATACCTCATAATCATCTATAAAATCCAACCAACCAAATCTTGCATAATTAATATTATGTTTTTTATTGTATTTCTTATTAATTATTCCGGCAACCCTTCCTACAATTTCTTTATCTTTTAATACCAACCAATATTTCGCTGTGCAAAATTCTAAAGCAGGATTTTTTTTAAATGAAAAATTTTGCAACTCTTTTGAATGTATAGGAGGAATATAAAATTTGCTCTGCGAATACAACTTATCAGGGAATTTGATAAATTCCAGAAGCCCTTTTTTTGTTGATATTTCTTTAATTGTTAATGTCATTATTTCTCATTTAGTAATCTAATTTTCATTTTAAAATCAGATACATAGATACAATTTATTTTTTTAAAATATAAAATAAATATTCAAACTTTCCTGTTAAAAACTTAATATAAGTTGCAGTTCCCGGAGTTGCAGCAAATTTCTTCCCTAAACCATGCAAAAGTTTTGGTGCTATTTTATGTATTAAATTTTCTCTTTCCTTTGTTGATAAATTTAATGCTTCCAAAACGTTTGCAGTAATTTTTTCATTTTTTAAAATTTTTAATTTTGATGTTTTAAACTGTTCATTTAATTTTTCAATTTCAGATTCAAGTCTGAAATCAGCAAAAAGAAAAAATCCATCCGGTTTTAAAACAGCATATACTTCACTTAAAAATTCATTCATTTTATCGTAACGGTGCGAAGATTCAACATTGATTACTACATCAAAAGCATTATTTTGAAAGTTTAAATTTTGTGCATTTGCATGTGAAAAATTAATATTTTTATATGTATAATTTTTTTTACAAAATTCAATTGCTCTTTTATCCAAGTCAACTCCTGTTGATGAATTTGGTAATAAATAACGATGCATGTATGATAAACCACCACCACGTCCGCAGCCAACTTCTAAAATATTTTTTCCTTTAATATCTATCCCTGTAGCAACTAAATTATAAAGTTGTGCAGAGTATCTGTTTTTTTCATCATCTTTTTCAAGGTCAATTTTATGATTATTTTTTGAATAACCATAGTTCATAAAAATAACTTCTGCATTTTTATCAACTGTACTTATGTACCAGTACCAAACTTTAAAAAAGACATTCTTTAATTTTTCTTTCATATTTAATAATTTTTATTTCTTATATTCACTATTACTCTCTTTCTTACCTTCTAATCTATTAGACTATTTTTGTTTATCAGTTCAAAAGAATAAATTATTTTTTAAATAACAATACAAATTGCAAAGTATTTTTAAATTCCTGAATAATTATTCGGTTCTCTGTTGATTTGTGTGGATGAAAAAAAATTAAAGCCACAGACTTCGTCTGTCGAAGACA
>JAYEOP010000140.1 GCA_034723125.1 Bacteroidota bacterium
TTTTTTTAAGTTTATGAGAAATAGATTAAAACAAACATTTAAATTTTTTTAATGACTAGAAGATATTATACAAAAAAAATGAAAAAGAGGTCTTTATTGCCATTTAAAGTAGTAAGTATTTTGGCTCTGGCATTAGTAATTGCATTGTTTTTTGCTTACAAGTTTGCAATGAAAATATACGAACCAAATGTAATGCTCAATGATATTCAGGAAGATGCGAGATTATACATTCCCTCAGGCTCCGATTATGATGATGTTCTTCAGTTATTGAATAATCAAAATTTTATAAGTGATATAAAATCTTTTGAATGGGTTGCAAAAAAAATGAATTATCCGGCATCAGTACATCCGGGTTCTTATTTGATTAAAAAAGGAATGAACAATTATGATTTTATTTCAAAACTCAGAGTTGGCTCTACAACTCCTGTTTATTTAACTATCAATTGTGTGCGTTCGCTTGATGAACTTGCCGAAATTGTTGGAAGTAAACTTGAATCGGATAAGGAAGAATTTTATAAGGCTATGATTGATGATTCTTTTTTTAAAGCAAACGGATTAAATAAAAACACTGTTTTAACATTCTTCATTCCAAATACTTATGAGTTTTACTGGATTGCAAGCCCTGAAGAATTTTTAAGTAAAATGAAAAAGGAATATGATAAATTTTGGACAGCAGAAAGAAAAGAAAAAGCAACAAAACTAAATCTTTCACAAATAGAAGTTTCTATTCTTGCTTCAATAATTCAGGAAGAAACATCAAAGAAAGATGAACTAGGAAAAATTGCAAGAGTTTATTTAAATCGCTTAAAAAGAGGGATGCTTTTACAAGCTGATCCAACATTAAAATTTGCTTTAAAAGACAGAAGTATAAAAAGGTTACTTAACGAACATAAAAAAGTAAACTCACTTTACAATACTTACAAATACAAAGGTTTGCCCCCGGGACCAATTGTGTTGCCACAAATTTCTTCAATGGATGGAGTTTTAAATGCAGAAAATCATAATTATATATATTTTTGTGCAAAAGCAGATATGTCAGGATATCACTATTTCTCAACAAATTATAGACAACATTTAAATTATGCAAGAAGATATCACAGAAAATTAAACAGCTTAAATATTAGGTAAGTATGATTGAAAGGGAAACAAAAATACGTGTTATTTATGGCGATACTGATAAAATGGGATATGTTTATTATGGTAATTATCCTAAATATTATGAACGCGGTAGAACAGAAACCTTAAGAGATATTGGACTTACATATAAGGAATTAGAAGCACAAGGAATTGGAATGCCTGTATTTTCAATGAATATAAAGTATTTAAAGCCTTCATTTTATGATGATGTTTTAACAGTTAAAACAAAAATATTTAAATTGCCACAAGCAAAAATTTATTTTGAATATGAAATTTATAATCAGGATAATGTTTTGGTAAATTACGCAGAAACAACATTGGTTTTTATAGATACAAAGAAAAATAAGCCAACAAGAGCTCCTGAATTTTTAATTAATAAAATGAAACCTTATTTTGAATAAATTAGAATTGAAAAGCAAAATTAAAAGTTATAAATTAATCAAATTTTTAATGAGTTTTACATTCCCCGGTTTAGGTGGTGTACCTTTTTTCTCAGTAATAAAATTTTTTATTACAAGATTGCAAAAAGAAACAATTACGATGAGGTCATCAGCAATTGCTTTTAGTTTTTTTCTTGCACTTTTTCCTTCATTGATATTTCTTTTTACCCTCATTCCTTATTTACCAATTGATAATCTTCATCAAGAAGTTATGGGTCTTTTAGAAGAATTTTTACCGGATAGTGCTTATGAAACAATCCAAACAACAACTTCTGATATTTTATCAAACAAAAGAGGAAACTTATTATCTTTTGGTTTTATTATGACAATATATTTTTCATCAAATGGAATAATTACCTTACTTACTGCATTTAACAGAAATCTTAAAAGGTCTTTTGTGAAAAGATATTTTATTGGTATTTATCTAACTTTTGTTCTTGCTATTTTAATAATAATAGCAGTAACATTTCAGGTTGGTGGTGAAATTGTAATAGGTTTCTTTAAAGATTCAGGCTTTTTTGGTCAGGGTAATTGGGTTATTCGTTTTATTTGGTTTTTTAAATTAATGATAACAATGTTGTTGTCAATAACTGCAATTTCAATTCTATATTTTTATGGCTCTGAAAAACATGAAAGATTTACTTTTTATTCACCGGGAGCTTTTGTAGCAACTATTTTAATTGGTGTTGTTTCTTATGGCTTTGGATATTATGTTGAAAATTTTGCCCAATACAATAAATTTTTCGGCTCAATTGGAGCAATTATCGTAATTATGATTTGGTTAAATTTAAGTGCAATGTCACTAATTAGTGGTTATGAATTTAATCAAAGTATATTTAGAATAAAAAATAATAAACAAAGAAAAGCTAAGGATTGGTAAGTTTTATTTTTTATCATTAATTTTTTCAAGCGAATTTGTAATTTGTTACAATTAGTCCTATAAATATTACATCCCAAACGGGATTAAGAAATATAATAATTTTGGATTTTAGTAGAAATAAAAAGCCTGTCTATGTCTTTGCTTCGCTCGACTTCGGTCTCAACAATTTTTTATTAATTTAATTTATATTCATTAGTAACTTATTTTTTAATAAAATGCGGACTCTGTCTGCCGTAGCCTGAAAAATATTTTAAACTTTCTAATTTGTAAATAAAAAAAAAGCCTGCCTACGTCTTTGCTTCGCTCGACTTCGGCAGGCGAAGGCGGAGAGAGAGGGATTCGAACCCCCGGATTCCGTGAAGAATCAATGGTTTTCAAGACCATCGCATTCGACCGCTCTGCCATCTCTCCGGTGCAAAGGTACGATAAGATTTGAAATGCAAAATTATTTTTGTGGAAATTTTAAAAATTATTTCGAAATGGCTTTTTTATCATGATATATTTTCTTTGCTTGAGAAAGTGGTGAGTTTCTAACTAATTTTTTTAGTTTTTATCTAAAGAAAATTTAATTTTAATTTTCATTCTCACATTTACGTTTTTCCCATTATGTATGCCGGGAGTCCATTTTGGCATTTCTTTTATAACACGCATTGCTTCAAGATCACAGCTTCCTGTTAGTCCGTCAAGTATTTTAACATCTTTTATATTTCCTTCAGAATCAACCGTAAAAAACATCCAAACTATACCTTCAAGTTCTTCTTCAAGTTCTTTTTGTGGATATTTAAGATTTTTGTTTATGTATTTAAAAAGGTTTTGATTTCCTCCGGGGAACTGAGGCATGGTATCAGCACTTGAATATAGTTTTTCTTCATTATCCTTTTCTTGTTCAGCTTTTATAAAATCTCCATTTTTGTCAATAAAAATTATACTTCCATTAACCATTGTTTTAGCTTGTCCATTTTTAAATTGATAAGCAATATCAAATTTAAAATCAATCACAATTCTTCCTTCTTTGTTCATGTATCCCCATAAATTATTATGCTTTACAGCAGCTAATCCTTCAGAAAAATTACCTATACTTTGAAATTTAGGGAGTATCATAAAATCACCTTTTTTATTAATGAATCCCCATTTGTTATTCATTTTAATAGGTGCAAAACCTTCGGTAAAGGGAAATGCATGTTGAAATTCTCTTTCAATAATTTTATCTCCTTTGCTATCAATAAAAATCCAGCTATCTTTTTTTAACACAGGACAAAGGTTTTGAGAAAAGTAAAAAACATCTGAATATTTACATTTAATAATTAATTTACCTGATGTATCAATAAATCCCCATTTATTTCTTTTTAAAACAGCGGCTTTGTTTTCATAAAATTTATTTATCATATCATATTTAAAACCTACAAGCTGATTGTCATAACTATCAATGATGCCGTATTTGTTGTTTTTGCCTTTTTTAATTTTAAGGTTTTGAGCCGAGATAGTTTGAGTTATTAGTAAGAAAGAAATTAGGATAATTAGAATTGTTGATTTACTTTGCATAAACACGGATTTTAGTTTTTTTAATGATTACAAAAGTAATA
>JAYEOP010000141.1 GCA_034723125.1 Bacteroidota bacterium
ACATAAAAATTTACAACCGTTGGGGCGAGCAAGTTTTTGAAAGCAACGATATTCACGATTCATGGGATGGAAAATACAAAGGAAAAGTCTGTCCGGTAGGAGCGTATTATTATCAAATTTACGCTAAGGGAACTATGGGGAAAAAGGAGAGTTTTAAGGGGAGTGTTATTATTTTGAGGTAAAGTGAGAGGTGAGAGGTGAGATAATTTAACGGATCTATCCTCCAATCGAAACCACCTGTAATATAAGGGTCTGTTGTTGTTGTTCTAAGTGGGCAGGGAACATTATTCGTTTGTGAAAAAGATTGAAAGAGAATAAATTGTATAATTAAGATTATTATAATATTTTTCATATTTATTTTGTTTTATATCCGATAAATGTTGTATTTATTTTATCAGAATGATTATAATCCTTATAAGAATAATTAATTGTTATCATTTTTAAATTATTATTATAATAACCCCAACCTACTACATTATGTGTTTTTCCTGAGCCTTTTAAATAAAAATTTGACCATCCGGGAAAAATTTTTACACAGTGATATAACTCCCCCCAAGGTTTATATATAGGTGAATTTCCATCAGGGAGGTTTATAATATGATAAACAACCCCATTGATTGGGTAATGATGGTAAGAATTGCTATCAATAGTTATCGTAAATTTAGTATCTGAATTATTAATATTATACCCGTGATACTTACCCACATAATTTAAATTATCTTTTTCTATAAGGTAAATTGTTTTATAAGATGTATCAATTCCATCATCTTTTGGGAAACAATCTTTGAACGGCTTTTTGAAAACAATTAGCCGGATTGTAATATTTTCGTAAGCTTCATCAAAAGTCAGGTAAAATGATTTTTCGGTAATTGTATCAGAATGTTCTCCCACTTTCCACAAACAACTATCAACATTATTATCTTTTACACTAAACCTGATAGTACTTTCTTTAATAAAAGTATCTTCCTCAAAATATGTCATTGCACCCCAAATACTGAAAACCTTTTCGGTAATAAAATCAGCATTTGTGGGTTCTAATGATTTACACGGATTATTATCGTCATCATCACAGCAATTATTTAAAAGCAGTGAAAATGATGAGATAGTTAGTATAGTTAAAAGATATTTTAATTTCATTTTATTTTCAATTTGATTTCATCCATTTCTTCATCACTGGAAATGACGCCATTAATTGCAATCTCAAGATTACCTGTATTTGAAAAGGCAGGAATTATCTCAAATTGAGTTTGGCTTCCACAAGTGCATGGATCATAAGCTATTAAGAAATCAGCATGTAACCAGCATGGATAAGCTGCTTCCGGAATATGATTGGGAACTTTTAGAAAAATTTCTGATTTGTCAAAATTGTCTAATGAATTTGCAGGACTATTATGAAAAGATAAAGCACCTGTTATTTTGTCATTCCCATCTTTATTAAGTCTTAAGGAAATTGCACCACCATTGCTACTGGGATTCTGTGTTAAATAAATAAAAACGCGTAATATGCCTGTATATTTGTTATATAAAATAAGACAGGGATTTAACGAGTGTGTTCCAAAATTTGACAGGTTGCCAAAATTTATTCTTTTTATCAACTCCCAACCATCTTCAGGATTATAGTCCTTCAGAATAGTTGATGCAAATTCGTGTACATTATTATGTACAAAAGCATAAAAAGGGGAATACATAGGACCTTCCATAGAATTCCCTGCATTATTTGTATAATTAAAATAATAATACTCCGTTCTCCAATCCCAGTTACAAGTTTTAAGGTTGTTGTATTGGTCATAGGATTCACTATGGGTTTTCAGGTTGGCAAGCTGTGCTGGGTCAGCAGGGTTCATGTTATAATCCGGTGGTCGCAAAATTGCAGGCACACATCCATTGTTGTCAGGATTTGTTACGGCATTTTTTAATGGGCATAGTGTATATGGTGGATTTGTCTGGCAGAATACGTTTAAGCTGATAATAAAAAATAATAAAATTATATATGTTTTCATTTTGTTTAATTTATTTTTTTACCGATAAATTTATCATGAGAAATTATCCAGTTGTTGCCTGAAACCCATTCTTCAATATAAAATTCAATTGTTAAATTAATCTTGTCTTTTGACATTACACCATGTGCTCTTATAGGATGCATGCAAGGATATGGTGGAATCCAGAAATAGAATTCATTATAAGAATGTTCAAATTGAAAATCAATAATTGTGTCACTACAATAATTGAAAAAATTGTAAATCCGAAATCTTGATCCGTTTTTATATAATGAATCAATTTTTATTTCAAAAATGCTGTCAGGTTTTGATTCAACATATCCTCTGAAATTGCCAACATAAGGAGCATCTTTATAGTCGATTATCACAATTTGTTTTGTAAATGTATCATACCGGCTGTTTTTTGATGAAAAACAATCTTCCAAAATATCTTTCTCAACCATACAAGTGATTTTGACAGGCCCATAAGGTTTGTCAAACACAAGAAAAAGATTATCACCTTCAAATATTCGGGGATCAAAACCCACCTTCCATGTACACTTCTTAATGACTTTATCTACAGTATTAAAAGTAATTCCTGATGTAAAAAAGGTGTCACATTCAATCATTCTTGTTTCATAATTCCATGATTCAAATTTAAAACCTGCAAGATCATAAGCCTTAAATTCAGCATTTGCAACTTTGGCATTGTTACATGGGTCATCTTCATCATCACAAGAGCTAAAAAAAAGCAGTGAAAATGATGAGATAGTTAGTATAGTTAAAAGATATTTTAATTTCATTTTATTTTCAATTTGATTTCATCCAGTTGTTTTTTTATTTCTTTGTTTTCCTTTTTCAACTCAATCAGATATAAAGTTAACTCTTCAATTTTTTTCAATAATACAGCATCCATTTCACCCAAATCCAAACCATTTTCTTTTACTTCACTTGCAGAAGGTACACCAGGTAAATGCTTGTTTAAAGAAATGAATTTTTCAACATCAAATAATGATGGGAGTTTATAATCTTTATCAAACACAAAATCCGACCAATTTGTTTGATCGCGTACAACTATTTTTTGAGATGCTATAACTCCATTTACCATAAGTTTTGCATCCCAATATTGTGTGGGATGATGAATATATTCGTTTCCAATAATTACTGCACCATTACCTAATACACGGAAAACAAAATTGTCTTCTGCAAAAAGATCAGATGATTCTGAGTTTGTTTCAATTTGGAAAAGTGCACGGTTGTTACCATTAAATCCACCTTTAAGTCTTAATATTTTAGCATAACCTCGTCCGTTAAATATAAATTGGTTCCAATCATTATCATCTGTTGGATTGTGTAAAATGTCAAAATAATTTGATGTTGAATAACTATTGCTTAAGTTACCAATTTCAAAATCTCCGGTTCGTTGAATTTGGTCAATTGACGTAGCTGAAGATGGTAACCATTGTTGTGAGTTTGCAAAAAAACTTAAAAAAAGCAATAAAATGAATAAATAATATTTTGCTTTTAGAAAAAATGATAATCTATTACAGATTGATGAACAATTACTTATAAAAAAAAGGGGGAGTAAAATCATAAATTTTCATACACTTATTTTTTAATTATGTTTTATCAAAGGGTACAAAAGTATATAAAACTTTTAATAATTCCAATTTTTTTTTAAAAATAATCTAAAGTATATATTTTGCGAATAAACAAATAAACAGTCCACAGTCTTCAGTCCGCAGTCGGCAGTCAAGAACAGTCGGCAGTCAACAGTCGGCAGTCAACAGTCGGCAGTCAACAGTTCGCAGTTAAGTTCCTAATAAACAAATCACCAAATCACCAAATCAACAGATAAACAAATAAACAATTCTTTCATCAGATTGCCACAGTCATCCTTCCTTCGCAATGACGGTATGTTGGAGCTTTCAATTAAAGAAGTCAGCAGTCCACAGTCTTCAGTCCACAGTCAAATTTCAAATAAACAAATCACCAAATAAACAATTCTTACAACAACCCATAAGGTCGTCATTGTGAGGGAGGTAC
>JAYEOP010000142.1 GCA_034723125.1 Bacteroidota bacterium
CAAAATAGTGTCAGTTTGCGGGCTGGAAATTGCAACTCTTTTGTTTGTGTGTCGGCTTTTAATATGTCTCATTTTTATTTTTTCTGTTCGTTCTTTGTTATGTTGGGTAACGGCAGTCTGTCTAATAACCCAAACCACCGATTAAATTTTTGCCAAATATAAGGACATTTCGGCTTTGCTTAAAAGTAATTTGCTTTTTTAGGTTGCGTTTTTCGAATTGCTTCTTCCAGTGATGTTGGAAAAATATATGCCTGTCTTCTGTCTTTTCCTTGTATAAATTTCATAGTATAAAAATAGAAATTATTACTTTGGTGGGAAATTATTTTTATCTACAAATTGTTGATTTTTTTAGACAGTCTGACGGTTTGAATATGGTGCCTGCCGCACTTTATTCAATACTTTTCTTTGGTTTCACAATTTTCAAATTTAACAAAATTTGTTTGTGAATGACGCACTGCGACATGCACTATATTATTTGTTAGCAAAAGTTATTTTTTGAATTTGCTTTGTTCAGGATTTCTTTGATTATCCCAAATAGAATGAATGGTTACTTGTTTTTGTGAAGGTTCATAAAATATTGAAAAGTCTCCCTCAAAAATTACTCTGATATTTTCTTCACTGGTTTTTATTCCAAGTCCAGGAAATTTTTTTAACAACTTTACGGTGGATTGTATGTGTTTGTTAACCTTAATGGAATAATTCTTATTCCCATTTCTTTTGAAATAAAAATCTAGAATTTCAAACAATTCAATTTTTGCATTGCTTGACCATTCTATACTTCTTTTAGCCATTCCTGAAATTCTTGATTTACTTGTTCATTCGAAAATACCTCCCCATTTGCAACTTGTCTTTTACTTTCAATAATTGCATCTTTTTGTTTTGAAGTCAAATGGTATATCTTACTATCAATCTTTGAGTCAAGAATTGTCATAATTGCTTCCAAGAAAGAATTGTCATTGATTTCACTAATTCTTTTAATCAGGATGTTTCTTAATTCTATAGTACTCATTTCTGTATTTTTTACAAAGTTACAATATTTTTAATTTAAAGTAAACAGGCTGAGTTGGTCTTATAATTTTTGCTAACGAGTGAATATAATGAACAATCATTATATTTCCATTATATATTTTGTTAAAAAATCCCATAATTCAATATTATCCAATGGCTTATAAATTTCTGTAGTTTTAATGTTTTCATGTCCTAATAAATTTTGAATGTATCTTAAATCTATTCGCAAATATAATATAATTTTCACTATACAACAAAACAATACAGTCTTTTCCCCCTTTTAACTCAACTTTTAATAGCCAAATTATACTTATACCAAATTAACATCAAAACACCCGATATAAATCATTTCTATTTCCCTTTTTTGTCGTTAAAAATTATTTCCGTAGCTATAGCTATGCAAAGAATTTTTGCCTAAAAAAAGAAAAATATAATTTAATTTATTTATCAGGCGTTTTGAAATTAAATTGGTATTATACCAAGTTGCGTTCAAAGCTACCAATTTCATCAATTGTTTCAGAACTTGGTGTGAAAATCAAATTCCCAATATTTACTTGATGAATTTGCTTTTTTGTTTCAGAACACGAAACAAGCATATATTCTTTGTCAGCAGTAAGGGTTATACCGAAAGGTTATCATAGCTTGTACCGAAATTTTGTGGTACAAGCTATGCTAATCCATCGGCATAGTTCACTCCCGTATTTATTTCGGGGATACCAGATTCTTTTTAATTAACTTGATAACGGTTTAGTATCATCTCTTAAAAAATTGTCAATACCGATAGCAGCTTTATGACCATTTTCTATTCCATGAATCACATCAGGTCCTTGAATAATATCACCACCTACAAAGAACCATTTTGCATCAGATTGATAATTCTCATTTACATTAATTCTGCCTCTTGGTCCAAATTCAAGTTCCGCTTTTACTTTTTCAGTAATGTAACCCAAATCCATTCCCTGTCCGATTGATTCAACTACCATATCTGCTTCAAAGAAATTCTTATCATCCTCATCAAACTTAGGATTAAATTTTCCTTCTTCATCAAAAACAGATAAGCATTTTACAACATGTAAACCTGTTATTTTATCATCTTTTATTTCTATTTCTTTTGGTCCCCAACCCGGATTAATTATAGCATTTTCTTCTCTTCCTTCCACAATCTCTTCTCTATCAGCAGGCATAATATCTTCTGATTCTAAAGAAGTAGTAATGATATTTACTTTGCCATATTTTTGATTTTGTAATCTTGCAAGTGAACGAGTAATATCTAAAGCAACATTACCACCACCAATTACAACTATCTTTTCAGCAACATGAATTTCTTTACCGTCAGTAATTTTATTTAGCAATTCTATTGCCTGATAAACGTTTTTATGGTCTGTACCCGGTATTCTTGTGCTTCTACCTTCATGCAAACCTGTTGCAGAAAATACTGCGTCATATTCAGTTTTAAGTTTATCAAGACTTATATCTTTTCCAATTGTTGTATTGTACTGTATTTCTACTCCAAGAGAAAGTATGTAATTAATATCTTTATCCAGTTGGTCATAAGGTAAGCGGTATTCAGGAATACCATATCTCATCATACCACCTGATTGTGCAAATTGTTCAAAGATTTTTACTGAATATCCCATTAAAGCTAAATAATGAGCAGCAGAAAGACCGGCAGGTCCTGAACCAATAACTGCAATTTTCTTATCATTTTTTTCAATACCGTCAGTTTGTAATATTTTTTTGTAATCTTCAGATTCAACCTGATCGGCAATATATCTTTTCAACCATCTAATTGATAATGGTTCTCCTGTTTTTCCCACAGAACAAACCGTTTCACACTTATGAGTACAAATTCTACCACATATTTCAGGAAGAGGATTAGTTTCATATAAAATTCTTAAACCTTCTTCCATATCGTCTTCTCTTACAGCCTTAATATACTCAGGGATTCCCATGTGAGCAGGGCATGTAGCAGTACAAATTCCACATTCAACACAACGGTCAGCTTCTTTTTGAGCTTGCTCTTTTGAATAACCTTTTACAATTTCAATAAATGATTTATCTCTTTTTTCAGGCTCAAGTTCGCCCATATCTTCTCTCTCTTTTGCATATAAATCATAATCCCCTTCAGGTTTTTTCCATCCTTTTTCTTCCTTATTCCAAGATTTTTCATCAATTCCCGGAGTAAATCTGTAATCCTCAGGATCTTCACTAACCCATGTATATTCATTTGATAAACTAAGTGAATTTGTTGTACAAATATCTACACAGAAGCCACACCAACAACATCTTCCGTAGTCAATATTTGGCCTTAACCCACTATCTCCATCTTTTGTTTCAATTCCTTCAACAGGAATCAAATCAATAGCCTCGTTAGGACAAATGGCTTCACAAGTTCCACAACCAATACATTCATCAATTATATTTTTATGAAAACCTCTATATCTAGGAGCTCCGGGTCTGTCATTAATAGGATCCTTTACTGTAACAGGATCTTTTGTAATGCTTTTCCAAGCTGTAAATGGTGTTAATATATCTTTTAGATTCATGGTTATTTGTTTATTTGATTTTCTGTTTATTTGCTTATTTGTTTATTTGTTTATTTGTTTATCCATAACTTTTATCTTTTAACTCTAAGTATTTTAGGGACTTTTTTATATTTCTCGCTAAGACGCTAAGAACGCAAAGAGAATTTTTATATCTGTTTATCCATAACTTTTATCTTTTAACTTGTAACTCTAAGTATTTTAGGGACTTTTTTATATTTCTCGCTAAGACGCTAAGAACGCAAAGAGAATTTTTATATCTGTTTATCCATAACTTTCAACTTTTATCTTTTAACTCTAAGTGTTTTAGGGACTTTTTTATTTTTCTCGCTAAGACGCTAAGAACGCAAAGAGAATTTTTATATCTGTTTATCCATAACTTTTAACTTTCAACTTTTATCTTTTATCTTTCAACTTTTATCTTTCAACTTTTATCTTTTATCTTTCAATTTCAG
>JAYEOP010000143.1 GCA_034723125.1 Bacteroidota bacterium
TTACAAAACCCAATGACAGCTTGGCTAAATGACTATTAATGACAATTGAATGACTTTTACATTCACATCCATTATTAATTCAAAGCCCAAGTATAATGAGTAATACAAAGTTTTCTTAGAGGCACTACTTAAGCATAATGCAAATAGTTATTTACCAATTCTTTGATTTTCTCATTTTTACCGTATAGCTCTTCACTCATTTTTTCATCATCAAAACTTTTAAGATGCTCAGCAATATCTTCTAACATTCCTTGAGAAAAAACATTATATTTTGTTAAAACATTTGCTTTCTCCAGTAATTTTTTTGCAGATCCAAAGCATGATGTTGGCAAACTATCAAGTTTTTCAAGAATATCTTTGTGTTCATCATCAAAAATATTTACGTTTACATAAAGATCTTTTGCTTTTTCAAGAGCATTGTCCATTTCAAGACCATGACGAGCTGCTACAGCAAGTCCTGCCATAAGTAAATAAATATCTGCACTTCCGTCAGGACTTCTTAATTCCGCAGTTTGTTTTTGGCTTGTATCAGGAGCTTTACTGTCATCCTGTGGATTAACATCTTTAATCATCCTATGTGCATTACCAAGCCAGCCAAGTGGCACTCTTACTAATACAGACCTGTTTCTATCGCCCCAGCAAATATTTGTCGGTGCTTCCTGATGAGGTACTAATCGTAAATATGAAGTAGGAATGGTATTGCCAAAAGCTGATAAGGCAGGGGCAAGGTCAAGGTATCCTGCAATAATTTTTTTTGCCTCATCACTAAGTTTGTTGTTTTTTATCATAACACTTTTGCCGTCTTTTAACAGCTTGGTGTGAATATGTAATCCGCAACCGGCTTTTCCTACGGTAATTTTTGGTGCAAAAGTAATTGTTAATCCGTATTTATAGCCAAGCATTCTTAAAATCCATTTTGCCAAAATAAGTTGGTTTGCTGATTCTTCCATTGGTGCTGTAAGGAACTCAAGTTCGTATTGTTCCATTGCAAGCTTTCCTTCAGTGAAGCTACCGACCTCAGAGTGTCCGTATTTGAGTTTCCCACCAATTGAACTAATTATTTTCATTGCTTCGTCAACGATAAAACGCCATTTCGAAAAAGGTGGAGATTCGTGGTAACTATGCTGGTCTGTAGCAGGATAAAGTGCTTCTTTTTCACCGATTATATAAAATTCAAGTTCGCCCATTACTTGAAGTTCATATCCTGTGTTTTTTTGTAATTCTTCTTGTGCTTTAAGCATTATATTCGCAGGAGAACTTTTAAGGGGCTTGCCTTCAACCGTGTAATACTTGCAAATTATATCAAGTGTTGGATCTTCTTCAAATGGATTTACAAATGCAGTTTGATATTTAGGAACAATATAAAGGTCACTTGCATCTGCTTCAATATAGTCGAATATGCTGGAACCGTCCAATCGTTCTCCCATTGATAAAAGGTTATCTAATCTTTCTATTGAATCTATTACAAAACTTAATTTTTTTAATCTGCTATCACCTCCTACATAGCGGAAGTTTAGCATTTTTATATCATTTTCTGTTACAAATTTTATGATATCTGATTTTGTAAATTCTTTTGCAGGTTTTTTTAAATATTTTTCTAGTTCGTTGCTATACATGATTTTATATTTGTTATTTTATATTAACTAATTTTTTTCTAATTGCATTTACTGATTCCTTTGCTACGCCAATTTCAATTTTCTTTTCTATTTTTTCCTTTGTAATTTTTTTAATTTCGTCTTTTGAATTTTCAATATCTTTTTCCCAATTTTCAATATTTTTTAATTCTCTTTCATGCTCTCTTTCCAATTTATTGAGATCTTTGTTTTGATCCTTTAAATAATCTTCCGCATTATCCAACTGATCTTTAATCGCTTCTATGGTAATTTCTTTAGCAAAATCTTTTAAATAATTTTCAAAAATCTTATACTCTTCAGGACTATTTACTGAGGACACAAAACCACCTGTCATATCAATTGCAACTAAAAGAATATGCCTGTTATCACCATTTTCTTTAATAACAGAGAAAATATTAAATGGAGTTTTACCTATTTCTTTCATTGTTGCTCCAAAAACATCGATATTATTTTTTGTTTCAATTTTTCCATCAAGCTTTTTAAGTTTGTGTTTCCATTCTTTTTCAATATCTTTAAATTCTGATTCGTATATATTTATCATTAAAGTATTTCTAAATAATTCCCCGACTTTCATCTCGGTTTCTTCAACGCTAAAGTCGTAGTATTGAGAATAAGCATTGATAAAAAGAGTAGAAAAAATCAGAGTTAATAACATTTTAATTTTCATGCTTTAAATTTTTTTGTTTTAAAATGTTTAAACATACTTCATTATTAAGTGTCAAAAATAGAAAAAATAATTTATTTAAAGAACTGTCTTTTTCCTTTTGTCTTTCGAATTTTGCTTTCGTCATAGTCTTTAGCCTTTATGACAAAGAAAGAAAACAAATTGGAACATGAGTTCTAAAACAATAAAGAAACATCAATCTCAGAAAAAGACAGATATACTTTATATAGGGGGGGCTATAAATGGCGAAAATTTTAACTTTTTATTTTATAAACTCATCCCTGCCTTCTCTAAAAATAAAGAAGGAGTAAGCGGTAAAGTTAAAATTTTCACAGTATTGGTTGGTATTAGTTGTTTTTACAGAATTGATTTTTCAAAAAATATTGTTGAAATATGTACAAATGTATCATCCCTCTTTGCTTGCAGAGAGGGACAGGAGGGTGAGTCAAAGAAAGTTGCTATGAAAATAAATGTTCAATTTCAACTTTTTATTTATTAGCGATTCCATAATTTGAGTTTTTTAGAATTGTTTATTTGTTTATTTGGTGATTTGTTTATCTGATTATTCGTAACACATAACTTTAAGTACTTTAGGCACTCTAGGCACTTTAAGTACTTCTTTTTGTTTATTCAGAATTTGACTGTTGACTGAAGACTGCCTACTGCTGACTGGGGACTGTTTTTGACTACCTCTGCTAAAAAGCCCGAGATTGTCGCGGTCGTATTCTGACAACTAATATTTGTAGTAAAATTATCACATTTGTTTTGTCAGAACACTCCCTCACAATGACGATTTTATGGGTTGTTATAGGAATTGTTTATTTGTTTATTTGGTGATTTGTTTATTCGGAATTTGACTGTTGACTGAAGACTGTGGACTGCTGACTTGTTTAATTGAAAGCACCAACATACCGTCATTGCGAAGGAAGTATGACTGAAGCAATCGGATGAAAGAATTGTTTATTTGTTTAGATTCTCCTCCGTAGCTTTAGCGAAGGAGGATTTAGTTATCTGTCTATTCGGAATTTGACTGTTGACTGAAGACTGCCTACTGCCGACTGAGGACTGTTTTTTACTACCTCTGCTAAAAAGCCCGAGATTGTCGCGGTCGTATTCTGACAACTAATAATTGTAGTAAAATTATCACATTGTTTTTGTCAGAATACTTCCTCACAATGACGACTTTATGGCTTGTTGTTGTAGAAATTGTTTATTTGTTTATTTGATGATTTGTTTATCCGTAACACATAACTCTAAGTACTTTAGGCACTTTAAGTACTCTAAGTATTTCTTTTTGTTTATTCGTAACACATAACTTTTACCTTTTAGTTTTTACCTTTTAGTTTTAACTCACCTCAAAATCAAAACACTCCCCTTCAAACTCTCCCTTTTCCCCATAGTTCCCTTAGCGTAAATTTGATAATAATACGCTCCTACCGGACAGACTTTTCCTTTGTATTTTCCGTCCCATGAATCGTGGATGTTGTTGCTTTCAAATACTTGCTCTCCCCAGCGGTTGTAAATTTTTATGTTGTATTCGATTATGAATGTTCCTTTAATTTGGAAACTATCGTTTATTCCATCGGTGTTTGGTGTGAATGTGTTTGCTGCGTAAATGTGAAATTCTGTGGGAATGCATACTTCGTTTGAAATGGATTTTATACTGTCGCCTTTTCTGTTGGCAACAATTCTGTAGCAGTAAAATTC
>JAYEOP010000144.1 GCA_034723125.1 Bacteroidota bacterium
TTCTGTAGCGGCAAAAATATATTTTTCATCCTCTGTTGCTGTAATTGCATAAACCAAAGTGCTTGGCAATGCTGTTCCGAGAGAGTCAAATGTTTTTCCTTTGTCGTAAGAAACAAAGGCAGCATAATTTGAATAACCACTGCCGGCAATGTAAACGGTTGAGGAATCTTTTTGTGAAGCAATGATGTCAGCACCGTAAAAATAATGTGCTCCAAAATCTTTGATTGCTGAACTTAAAGTCCAATTTGCTCCTCCGTTTTGTGAAACAAAAAATTCTCCGTTATTTGTTAAAACATATCTTGTATTTTTATCCAAAGGAGAGTAAGCCATTGCAGAAATTTTTGAATTATTAGCATTGCTAAAATCAAAACTCAGTTCGTTAAAATTTATATGTGAAATTTGGTAGGTTAAGTGAAAAATATGTGCTCCTCCTGTTGTGCTTCCACCAGCAAGGTAAACACTTTCATTGTCTTCAGGGTCTTCCATGAGTGGTGGCATCCAGTACTGTCCTGTCATGTTAAAATCCCATTTTTTTCTTGATGTATTGTCGTTAATATTTGGATAATAAATTGCAAAACCGGGATAAACCATCCACACACTTGCTCCTTCATCTCCTGAAACGATATGACCGTAATCGCCACTTACCACTTGTTCGAAATCGCGAAATTTCCCGTCAATTTCTTTGCTTAACTGATAGCCTTGATCCTGACTTCCTGCATGAACTATCTCGGGTGAAAAGCGGCAGGTGTAAGTTGAGTAATATTGGCTTACTCTGTGATTCTTTAGTGAAACATTTTCTACTGTTTGCATAGAATCTTGTGAAAGGAAAAGCCCTCCATCTGTTGAGATATAAACTTTTTCCTGAGTTGCTGAAGTTTTAAAAATATTTATTCCCGGGATATCGGCATGAAGTTTATTTTCAACAGAATTGTAATATTTATACCACTCATTTATTAATGTCCAGCTTGCACCACCATCATAACTTTTAAAGCAATTTACACCTCCAAAATAAAGATTGTCAGGGTTTGTTGAAGAAACACAAAAGCTGTTGCTTGTAAAAGGATCTGTATTTACTGTTCCTTGAAAAGCCCAGTTGTTGCCTTCATCCATGGAACGATAAATCTTCGATTCATTATTGGCACTTACAGAAACATAAAGTGTTGTAGAGTTTTTTGTTTTGCAACCTTTTAATATTTTACTTCCTGAATTGTTGATTGTAAAGCTACTTATAAAATTTAGGTTATTTGATTTATCAAAAGAATGGATGTTGTTATTTTCCAATAAATAAACTTTATCGGAATTGTATTTGTCAGCCCAAATGTCAAATTTATTAACATCTCCGTAAGTAGCTTTGTCAAAACTAGCAATTTGTGTAAAAGAAATACCAAAATCTGTTGAGCGATAAACTGATGTCATAGGATCCCAGTTAGTATAATCCCATTCTTTAGCAAGTAAATAAATAGAATTTGTGCTGTCAGTTGTAAAAATTGCTCTTTTGATAACTCCCCATTTTGCAATATTTTCTAAGCCACTTGCAATATTCCAACTTTGTCCTTCATTATCGGTATAAAAAAATCCTTCAATTGAAAAACTCCCTGAAACTACAAAAATCCTTCTTAAGCTTTGGGAATAAGATACTTTTAAAGCTATGATTTTTGGAATTTTAAATTGGTCATTAATTACTGACCAATTATCTTCTCCTTTCTTTGTTTTCCAAATATTTCCACCGGCTGAAGCACAATATAACTTTTTACTTAGAGTATCTATTTCGCTAAGGTGTATTCTTCCAGCTTGATTATTACTTCCTGTTTCTTTCCAGTGTCCAATTAATTTTCCTGTTGCAATATTTGTTCTTTCTGAAAAATTATTGCGATAGTAATTTCTATATTTATTTGCTCTTTTTATTCTGTTTGATAATTCAATTTTTTTCCAATTTGTACCTTTTGCACTTTTGTGCATCTCATCAATCCATTTTTGTCTTTTTATATGATTTGATTCATCTTCATTGCCAATTACATCCGTTTCTGTAGCTTTGTAAAAGGTAGTTTTGTTGTTATTTTTTATAAATCCCCAAAAGATAATTCCAATTATAAAACTGAATATTAAGGATAGAAAAAGAGTTTTGTTTTTTTTCATAAGTTTGATGCTTAAATATTTAAACTTTCAAAGTTAATTAAAAAGATTAGAATTTTTTACATGTATTTAGTGTCTCTTAAAAAAACTCTACAAAACTAAAAGTCTCACTTGTCTGACGGTAAAGGTAGGTAAAAAATCTTAGAAATCATAAAATTTGATAGTTTTCTTAGAGGCACTAATTAGTAAATATTGAGCATCACGATATTCATAAGCTCGTGCTGCCATTGGTCTCATTCCTGTATCATCAATATTGACACTTTTTCCTGTTTGTTTGTATTGTACATTTACTATATTTGGCATATTATTTTCTCTCTTTTGTTTCTGGTATCTTCTTTAATTCTCTGTCAAAATCACTTTCAAACAAACGATCTTGAACAATGCGGTAGCGTTCAAATTCGCTATCAGCATGAGCTTTTGCAATTTCTGCTGTTACCTTCCCAGCATTCTGTAATATCTTTCTGTCCGTTACTTCTATAAAGCGGTTTAGCCGTGTTTCCCAATCTTCCATAGTCAATGGTATTTGCCTTAAAGCCATATCTTCGGCAATATCGAGATAAGCAGAAACTAAACGTTGCAATTGCTCCAATTCCTTTGTCGATAAATAATTCTTTGCGATGCTAACATCAAATTTCTGAATTTTGCCTTTGGGAGCATCTTTCCATGTTGTCAGTCCCATTTTATCTTTTTTATGATTTGCCCTATCAACAATTACTTCGGCAGCGGTTTGTCCATGAATAGCCCAATGTAATTTATTTTGGACAGTAGCAAAAAAGCGTTTTGTTGACTGTGATTTTACATCATAATCTATTGCAGTAGCATATATATCTGTTATTTTTTGATAAAATTTTCGTTCGCTCAAACGAATTTCCCGAATCCGTTGTAATTGTTCTTCAAAATATTTTTTACCAAGTATTGACCCATCATTCTTAAGACGCTCATCATCCATGGTAAAACCTTTAATGGTAAACTCCTGAATAATAGTTGTTGCCCATTTGCGAAACTGCACTGCCCGTTCTGAATTTACTTTGTAACCTACTGCAATAATTGCCGAAAGATTATAGTGCTTTGTTTTGTAGTTTTTACCATCGGTAGCAGTTATTCGAAAATTTCGAATAACTGAATTTTCTTGCAATTCACTATCAGAAAATATCTTTTTTAAATGATAATTAATGGTGTGAGTTTCTACATTGTAGAGTGTGCCCATCATTTTTTGTGTTAGCCAAATATTTTCATCGGCATACACCGTTTCAACACCCCCTTCACCATTAGAAGCTATAAATGTTAAATACTCAGCAGCTGAAGAGCGGACTAATGCATTGGTATTTTTTGATGTATCTTTCATAATTATTTTCCGTATTTTTCTATCCATTTGCCAGGGCTCAACACAAAACTTGTTAAACCTGCATTCATTCTAAAGTGGTCGAATTCGACCACTTTAAAACCGGGATTGTGCAATTGCTCCCAGGTACCAATAAACTCAATTGTTCCTCTGTTTCGAATCCAGTTTTTTATAATATCAGCCGCCCTGGAATCTCCGTCCTTTGATTTTGCAATATCTGTTAAGGAGATATAATCATCTTTTTTTGTTTGAAAAACTGAAATAGAGATACCTTTGACTTCAATATTCTTATTTTTTTTGATCATAATTCGTATCCAAGTATTTTAAAAGCGTTAATCAATTGGTTTTGTGAGTTTTTTTCTTCTTGTAAAAGTGTTGTGAAATCTTTTTGGATACGCTTCATTTCGGTATTATCATCAATGCCCCAAACTAAATATCCAAAAGGCTGATTGCTAATGGTAGCACCATTACTCATAGCCGAAATATATTCGCCAATTTGTTCGTTGGTAATACTGCCAGCACTCATT
>JAYEOP010000145.1 GCA_034723125.1 Bacteroidota bacterium
TCAACTCACTGATGCTAAGGCATCGCCTCGTCTCAAAAAATAAAAATCTCACCTGCCTGACGGCAAAGGCAGGTCAAAAATCTTAGAAATCATAAAATTTGATAGTTTTCTTAGAGGCACTAAGTACAGATTTTAAATATATGTAATTTTATTAGAGTATCTAAATATATAAAAAAATATTATTATTAGTTTTTTGAAAATATGATTTTTCTCGTATCTTGCAAATAATAATAATCTTTGTAATTAAATTTAAATCATGAAAAACATCTTCATTACATACAACAAAAATTCTGAAATTGGGGAAAATACAGCATTAAGAATGCAAACACTTCAAAGTTTATATGGATTAAAAATATTCTTACCATACAGACTGCACTCCAAAAGTATTTCAAATGAAACAAAAATAAGAATAGAAAAATCTCGTTTTATTCTTGCATTTTCTATTGACAAATTTACAGAAACACTTAAAGAAGAGTTAGAATATGCACTAGCAAAAAATAAACCTGTTGTAGTAATATATGACGAACAACAAGGAAAAAACATTAAATTTAATAAGAATAAAAATGTTGAAGAGGTTTATATTGATTATTACAATACAGATGAAGCATTACATCAAATCTCAGATTTCTTAAGAACAAAATTCTCCAATGCTGAAAAAAAACAAACAGAAAATGCAATTGGAATTGGACTTGTTGCAATAGGTCTTGGTTTACTTGTAAACTGGGCTTTAACAGATAAATAATAAATATGGGGTATAAATCTGCAATACTTGATACCTCTGTACTTATGGTATTATATCATCTTAATTTACTACAATATCTTCACTTATTTTACAATAAAGTTAGAATACCAAGAGAAGTAGAACGAGAGTTTTTAGAAAAAAATAAAAATAGCATAGAGAGAAGTAAACGATTTGAATTTCTGATGAATTTTTATTTGAAAAATAAAACTTGGTTTATTCGCTGTAATGAATATAATACTGACCTTGTTAAAATATATTTAAGTGTCAAAGGCATTGATAAAGGAGAAGCGGAAGCCTTTGCACAAAATCAAGCATTTGGAAATATTCATGAGATACTACTTGACGAAAAGCAAGCCCGTAAGTTTGCAAATATGGAAAATATTCAACATCATGGTGTTTTATTTATTCTTGCAAACTTAGATATCAAATATGGAGCTTGCAATTACTTTGATGCTGTTAAAACTGCAAAGAATGAATTAAAAACATTTTTTTCAAAAAAAATAACCATACAAGTCTATAATAAAATAAAAGGAACAAGCTAGTGAAACTAATCAATTACTTATAGTAGATAAGAAAATTGTTTGTTTTGCAAAGGTTTTAAAAACAAAACCAAAAATATTTCTTTTTTAGAGTAAATTCATGGTTCTATGTTGATTTGAGTGAGTGAAAAAATATTAAAGCCACAGATTAAAATTAATTTACATTCATTATTCTAATAAGATATATGCAGAGCGGTCATAAATTGCGTTTTACTATACCGTGTAAACGAATAATAATAAATACGTTAAACATAGTGCAAAAGCTCAAATTATGTCCAGTCGAAGTATATGTCCTTTAGTTCAGATATATCTGGATTTGGCGAAACTTCATTAATTATTACCTTCTCAAGTTTCGCATAATAATTCTGTGTGCTAACACATTTATTATCTGACTGTTATATTATGTATTTTTTCTTAGTGCACCTTTGTGCCTTGGTGTCTTTGTGGCAAGACATTGATAATTAGCCACGAATATTCTAAGACACTAAGAATCACAAAGTATGAAACAATTCATTATGGAATTATTATACTATTGATATTCTTTATGTTATCACAACTCGACATTTAATAAGTTTCCGAATGTCAATTCTTTATATTCAAATGCGAAACTTGAGTTACCTTTTAGAAAACTAAAGGAAAATTCTGCATATCCTCTGCTCATTCCATTATCCCCTAAAGAGGATGCCATCACACTCAGTGAGTTAGATTTTCCCCTTTAGGGAATTTAAAGGGTACAGATAGGCAAATAATGAGTTTTCTTATAAGCACTAATTACAAAAAGAGTAATTTTTTAATCTGTGAATCAAATTTGATTACCCACACAAATTAACATAGAGCCTACTTTTTAATGCAAAATCACATAAAAATTCCAGTTTATTTTACAATGCTTAAATGTCTTCTGAAGAAAAAATTCTTAGTATCAAAAAATTATTCTATATTTGATATTCTATTTTGATATATAATAGTTCAATAAAATGAAAAATTACTTCTAAATAAATTAAAAATAAGTGCTTATAAAATTATAAATCAAGGTAGTTCTCCATATAATGATGAACTTTCTCCAAAAGATAAAGATAGTATTTTAAATACAGTTAAAGATAAGAGGTTTAAAATAGCTGTAAAGTCATTTACTAATCAGGATAGTATCTTGTTATGAAATATGTTTACAATAAATTTATCTATTAAACCGAATATTAGAAATTACTTATAAATACATTTTCTATTTAATCCGTAAACGGTTTTTCTTCCCTATAAAGTAGGTATTTAAAATCATCAATTTGACATTTTGTTTGCTAAAAAATTTACCTTACCAATGTTACAGTTCCTGAATAAATTTTTGCTTCTTCTTCTTTTCGTTGTACTGTAATATAGTAATAATAAACATCTATCTTACAATTATTGCCTTTAAAAGTACCATCCCAGCCTTTAAACTTATCTTTAGATTCAAATATACGTTCTCCCCAACGGTTATAAATTTTTATTTGTTTTTCATTAATTCCTTCAGCACCAATGTCAAAAGTATCATTTATTCCATCTCCGTTGGGGCTGAAAGCATTTGGTATATAAATATCATTTTTGCAATTTTCCAATATAATTATTGTATCAGAATTTTTACATCCATAAACATTTTCAACAAAAAGATAATAAGTATCAGGTTGAGATAGATATATTTTTCTATCTGTGCTGTTTGACGGTATCCAAAGCCATTTTACAAAATTACCACCATCCAGTAAAATTGTTTCTCCTTTTTTTGGGCAAAAATTCAGGTCTGGACCAAGGTCGGGTTTTGGATTTTCGTACATAATAACTTCTGTACTGTCTGTCTCATAACATTTATTATCTGATATTTTTAGGGTATAGACTCCGCTTTGAGTAATCGTTATTGATTTTTGATAACTTCCTGTACTCCAGTTATAGCTTACATTATCGGCTTTTGCTGTGAGGTTTATTTCTTCTCCTTCACAAAAGGTAGTATCAGTTGGTAAAAATTCTTTTGGCAAAAGTATTAAATTCACCATTATACTATCCTTGATTGTACATCCCCGTTTTTTTGCAGTTACTGTAAATAACCCACTATTTAAGGGAGTTAAAGAAACGGAAGTATCACCGTTATTCCATAAAAAAGAATAAAACGGAGTTGGAGCAGTTGTTTTTATTTTAGATATTTCACAAAAAACAGTATCTTCTGATGACAGTAATTGATAATTTATGCTTTCTTCTTTTACTTCAAAATCTAATGAATAATGGCATGTACCTTTTGAAATTTCAAGACTATACAAGCCGGTATCTACAATAGTAATTTGTTGGGTTGTATCTCCTGTTGACCATAAATAAGTAGCCCCGTTATTTCTTGCATCAAAAACAAGTTTTTCGGAATAGCATAGGTTAGTGTCTCTTATATCAATCTTTTCTATGCTGTCATATAGACAAAGGTAAAGACCTGATGTATCATAAATACCATCTTCGCAGGTTACAAGAATTACTTTATATCTGCCGGGTTGCATAAATGTATGCTCAGGTTCTTTTATGCAGGAAGTATTATTTACACCTGATAATATATCACCGAAATTCCAGAAGAAACTATCTGCATTTTTTCTTGCTGCCAGTGTAAATTTTATTGGTTCTTTAAGGCAGCTATGGCTTATGTAAAACTTTGAGATTGGAGAAGTGCGGGAAATCCTTCCCCGATGATAATGATGATGAAGCATTGTAAAATCTAACTTCGAGATATCAGGATTAATTTCATTAGGATTATTAATGAGAAAACTGAATTTTTTTTCAGGATTATGTTTAATAAATCCCAAATAAACTTTACTATCCATTCCTATTGCCATACCAACAAAGCTACCTTCATCTTTTTGATTGACTTTTAATAGTTTTAAACTTTGTGCAATTTGCAATGAATCGCCTGATGAAAGGTCGTATTGATACAAAGGGAAAATAATATCCATTAAATTTGAATCATAACTAAAACAACATATATATAATTTTGATTCATCAGGTGAATATTTAATAGATGCCATGTGATTAAATTGAGGATTTTGAATATATGATGGCAGTGAAAATGAAAAAAAAGAATTGGAAAAATCAACTTTTCCTGTGTTTGTATTAAATTTGTAAATACTTATTATTGAATCATCTCTGTTTGGAATAAAGTATTTCCCATTATTTGAAATATGAAAATGGAATTCTTCATCCGAATTATTTTTCAAAACAGATTTTACCGGCTTAACAGAAAAAGAATCTTTGGTAAGCAGAAATGATTTTATAGTATCCGATTCTGTTGATAGTATCCAGTAATCTGTATTATTTGCTGCTTTAACAACTGTAATACAATGATACGCATTTCCATCTTTACCTTTATTACTTAAATAAAAAAGATTAGTATATTTTCGAATAACCGCCCCTTTACCATTATCGATATTCATATCAATAATGGTTCGGTTCAGGCTAACATCTCCCGAATCTAATGGACTCGGGTTATTATGTAAACTATTTGCAAAAAAAATATTATATATATTTCCCTTTCCGGGCTGAGGAACAATTGTTTTAGTATCTCCAAAACGACCAAACTCAGCTAATCCGAACATCCTGTGTTGAGTAGCATTTTTGCCACCTTTCATCATTTTGTAATCACTATTATAAATATTTGACTGGTCAGCAATAAATAATAAATTCCCGTCTTTATCACTGATTACTTCCGTTGTCATAGCATCAGTAAATATTGATTTTATCGAATCGGGAACAATATTATTTTGTATGTTATGGCAATTAAAAGATGTAGAAAAAATATTATAATAATAAGAAGGACCTGTTGATTTAAATGTATTAGACATCTCAAACTGTGTATAAGCTTTAGTTGAAAAAAACAATATCAACCATATAAATATGAGAAATTGTTTTATAAAAAAAACAACCCTGTGATTATAAAACCACAGGGTTAATAGTTGCCTATAATTTTGTGATTTTAACACTTGTACTTTTCCCTTCTGATTTTATTAATAGAAAATAAACACCTTTTTCCAAACTTTGTATATTAAAATTAAGCTTAGTAAGTTCACCATTAGAAATATATTGTTTTGTTTGAATTTTTTCACCCTTAGTTGAATATATTTCAAATATATATTCTTTCTTAATCTCTGCTACAAATTTAACAAAAAATTTATTATTTGTTGGATTTGGATATATTTTAAAATTAGTATAGTCAAATTCTGTTTCAATTATTCCTGTTGAATTACTTCTGTAAGTCAGTGAATTTTCATGATATCTGCTAAAAAAATTGTTGTTACCATCTCCATCGTTACCTTTACTTCCATCTGAACCTGATTGGGGACATGATGCATATAAACAAGACCTCCAATCCAGACATTTACTCCAACATGTATTAAAATTATTTGTTAGATAACCGGTACTCTTTGTATATATATATTCATTATTGTCAAAATAAGTATAATCAGCAGTATTATTTCCGGGTAATGTACCATTTCCTATTGCCAAAAAGCAATTATTACAACCACTACCAGCACCACCATCATCAAGTTCACATTTATAAATATCTGTATGAGTTTCTGTAGGTCTGGTTGAATTTCCATCAATTGTAGTTATTACGTCACATTTTAATTCCTTATCATTTTCATTATAAGTGCAAAGTATGTCTCCATTTAAATTCCAAAATGCCCATTCATTATCATTAGGATAGTATTGAGAAATTTCACAATACGATAAATGCCTGAAAGCATCCTCACAACGACATATAAATTCTGATTCAGTTATTATTGGTAGATAACTCCAAGTACATCCAGACACATCCAAATCTAAAGTTCCCCATGTACCTGTGCTACCTGTACTGGGATTTGGTTCAGCACCTATTCCTCCACTTCCACCAGTTCCTCCTCTCAGTTCAATAGATAGATTTAGTTGTTGGTTGCCGTATTCAAAAAGAATCATTCCTGCATCTCCACCTTTACCTCCATTTCCACCTCCTGCTCCATCTCCATTAAAGCCTGGAGTTCCAGGTGCACCAGGTCCATATATACCACATATACCATCTCCACCGTTGCCACCATCTCCACCTTTACCTCCTATTCCACTACCATTTCCATCTTGCCCGTCATTTCCGTTTTTACCATTAGACAACAACACAGCAGCACCATTACGGAGGTCAACATTATTTGCCCTTATATAAATAGCACCTCCACCGGCACCTCCATTGCCACCATTACCACCTGAATAACCATTTTCACCAAGAGTGCCATCAGTACCATTATATCCTCCGGCACCTCCACCGCCACCATGTCCACCTGCACCACCACTATCACCACTATCACCACCATTTCCGCCATTTCCTAACAATAACTTTGAAAACTGATTTGGTAAAACTGCAGTAGAAGCACCATCAGTTCCTTCTTGTCCTGCTATTCCAATTTTAAAACCACCTGCTCCTCCATTACCTCCTTCATTATTACTATACAAATAATTAATAACCCATGAAACATTCCTATGTCCATGGTTATAATCTTCAGCATCTTTTCCATTTCTCTTATTTTTATCAGATAATACTAAACCACCTTTACCTAAATCTCCTGTGTTTACATTTGGACCTATAGTTCCTCCATCACCACCATAGTATCCTTTTCCATTTGCCTTAACTTTCCCATCATCACTAAATGTTAGAGTATTATTTACAAAAAAACAAACAATACCACCGCCAGTTACAGAATTATACGGTTCACAAGTTACTGTTTTTGTGCCATTTATTGTAAGATTGGAATACTGAGGAATTCTTATAACCTGTACAATATCAGCAACAATATAGTTATTCAGAAATATACCTGTAAATACTAAAGAACTTCCATTATTTTGGGAAACTTTGTTTACTTCATAATTACCTGCATCTGGTCCTTCCATTTGTACAATTAGTACTCTGTCATTTACAGAAAAAGAACCTGTTAAATTAATGAAAGTTATTTCTTTGTTATTATTATCAATTACATCAGCAATCCCCCTCGTTCCATCAGTTTTTAATTCTGATGCGAAAGTAGGACTACCATCAATTCCATTTCCATAATAATAATCTTGTGGTTGAGATTCAAATGCAATAAAAATCAACACAATTAATGTTATTATATTTTTTAATTTCATCGTTTTAAAATTTAGATCATTTAAATATTTTTTTTAATAAAGTCTAATCCAAAATCCTACCTTGATAGTAAGGTTTTTGGGTGTTTGTAGCTAAGTTATTACACTTGTTTAATTAGCGTTAGCTCAAGTAAACCCAAAAACCGTCTTTCTCAAAACTGATATTAAATAGTTTTTCCTAACGATTACATTGGTCTTTTTTCCTCCTTTTGTTGAAATTTTTATTTTAAAGTATTTAATTTCACAAATAATAAATAATCTGAGTATAAAACAGATATAACACAGGAACCGTAACTCACTGATTTGTGTGTGTGTGTGTGTGTAAAAACCATATTCAAATTATTTTTTTAGAATACAAATGTAATAAATATTTATTAAAGTTGTACTTTTATTTTTAAAAAAATTATTTTTAAAATTACGAATTATCATAGAAATATATAAGTTTTTATTTTTTTGAAAAAGTAAAGCATAATTTTATCAAAAAAAAATAGTACATTTGATATTCTATTTGTTAGTAGTTAATTTTATGTAATAAAAAATTACTTCTAAATAAATTAAAAATAAGTGCTTATAAAGAATTTTTACAAATAAATAATTATGAAAATATTTAAAAAGTTTTACAGCTTGCTATTTCTGAGTTTGCTAATTTTATCTTCAATTAATATATACTCTCAAAATAAAGATGAATTAATCAATCCTGATAATTTCGACCCATTATTTTTAAATTCACTTATACTTTCCAATATTAATGACTACCGCCTCCAACAAGGATTTGAAGCATTAACAATAAACCCAATTTTGGCGAAAGCAGCTGATGATCAAGCATTTTATATGGCTTGGAAACAAGAAGAAACCCTTGAAAATAAAAAAGGTAAAAAAACTACATCAGAGCGAGTAATGCTATATGGAGGAACAAATCAAGTAACAGAACTTGTTGAAAAAACTTATGTCAGGCGTGGAAGAGAGCCATATACCTACAAATATGTCGCTAAAGAAATATCTGATACTTGGATTGACAGAAAAAAGACAGAAGAAGTTGTAGCAGAACAAAAATATATTCTCGCAGGTTTAGGTTCCTTTATTGACATTGAAAAGAAAAAAGTATATGTTTCCTTAGTATTAGGAAATCATAAATCATTTAACACAGGAGCAAAAAAACGTGATATGCTGGAAGTACCTTTTTCAAAAAGGAAATATTGGTTAAAACCTTATGATGATAAAACTTGCAGGAGATGTGAACGAATAGAAAATATTGAACGCTTTCAAAAAGGACTTTTTGTAAAAGATGGAAAAATATATTTTAAATGTTCACGTGCTGATTACAGAGACTTTAGACGATTAATCCGCAATAAGAAAAACGGCATTGCTGTAGATATTGTACAAAAATTACAATACAGTTGCGAAATGGAAGATAATATTGTTGATTACAACAACCTTAACAAAGGTGTTATGCTTAAGCCTATGTATTCAAAAAAAATATATCGTAAAAATTTGATTAAAGGAAAAAGAGTACGTGAATTTTATTTTGAATTAGGTAATTTTCCCGAAAGCATTGATGGTAAATACGAATTAAATCTTTTAATCATTCAAGATAAGCATGTATGCAAAACCATTACTCAAACATACATACAGGAAGGAAAATCTAATTTTCTAAATCCCCTATCACTTGTTCCTGATACAATTTCAATTGATGTGAATTCACTTTACTATCCTGTACCCGATACAACATGGTTAACATTTAGAATCCCATTCGACAAAAATAAATTTGAATATAATCCTGAGGATATGCAACCCTTTCTTGAGGCATTAAACGAACCTGAATTTTTCATTCAAAGGTTAACAATTATTGCTGTATCTTCAATTGAAGGTAGTGTTAAACGCAATAAAGAATTGCAAGAAAAACGTGCCAAAAGCATTGTAGAAGCACTTGAAAAAAGACAAAAATCTAGTATAGTTTCTGATGTTTCAACCAATAACAGTTGGGGACTTTTTAGAGCAGACGTAATGGATTCCAAATATAGCAAAATTGCTAATATGTCTATGGAGGAGGCAAAAGAATATATAAGTAGAAAAGGAATGTGGAATGAGCTTGAACCCATCCTAGAAAAACATAGATTTGCCGATATTGACATGGAAGTAGTTTATGATATAACAGGCGAAAACGAACAAGCTTTTGTTGTTGACAAATTCAATAAAACAATAAAACAAGAAGATATTCCTTTTGCTTTTGGTATTCAAAAATTTATTCTTAATCAAGTTGTTCAGGGAATTTATAATGCTGATGCAGTTAAAAACATGAAGATACCTGACAAAGATTATCTTGGTCCATTTCACATAAATAAAATGTTCCTTGAACAAATAACCACAGAAAATAAACTCAAACCCAGCTATCGCGAAAAAATAAACACCTTACATAAATATGCTCCAAATAATGTTTATATCTATTTTAATAAAATGTGCTGTGATGTTTACTTTGGAAAAATTGTTAAAAATTCAGAAATAAGAGAAACTCAATCAATAATAAAGAAATTTTATGAAACGGATATTCCAAAAGAATATATTGATGATCTAGACCTTAACTTTCAATTTAGAATTATTAAACTCTGCGACACACTTGATGAGCCTAACAAAACTGTTTTAGCCGCTTTTGAAAAAGTAAAAGAATTGGTTAAAATTGATGATACAGATTGTAAAAACGCCCTTGAACTAGCCAAATTATTTATTAATTACGAAGACTATAGATTTGCAGGTAAAATTCTGGATAAATACATTGACAAACCTAAAGTAAATAAAGATTTTATTTTTACTTACATAGCAATTTGTTCACACTCACAAGCTCGAATAATGTCTAATAAATTTTACAGAGCACTTAACCATGCAGCAGCAATTGATAAAAAAAGATATTGTGAGCTATTTAATGGCAATAAATTTTCATTTCAAATATTTGACAATCCTTTTGTAAAACAAACTTATTGTAAAACTTGCTACATGAAAAAATAGATTCTATGTCAAATACTGGGGGTAATAAAATTTAATTCACAGATTATAAAATAGTCATGACCCCTGTCATAAAATTACTCTTTTTGTAATTAATGAATTTTCGCCAAAGTTTACAATTAAACCTAAAGTGTATATATATTAATTTTAATCTGTGAATCTGTGGCAATTTGATTAACCACACAAATCAACATAGGACAAAAAAAAAGGATAAATATTTCGTCTTATGAAAGTTGAGATTTGTGATAAATTTGAAATTTCTTTTTCATTTATTTATTGTCATTTAAAATTTTTGTACATTTATCCTGAATCAGCTATACCACAATTCTATTATTTTTCCTAAATTCTATATATTTGTAATTTGTTTTAAACGACTAAATTCAATATTAATAATTGATAAAGTAAAAAATTCATAATGATAAATACTGATATTTACAAACCCAAAAATCATATACGCATTGTAACAGCAGCTTCATTATTTGATGGACATGATGCTACCATTAATATTATAAGAAGAATTCTACAATCCTCAGGTGCAGAAGTTATTCACCTTGGTCATGACCGTTCTGTTCATGAAATTGTGGAATGTGCTGTACAAGAAGATGTCCAAGCAATCGCAATTACTTCTTATCAAGGCGGTCATAATGAGTATTTTAAATACATGTACGATTTACTAAAAGAAAAAGGCTGTTCACACATTAAAATATTTGGTGGCGGTGGTGGAGTAATTTTACCTAATGAAATAAAAGACCTTCAAGATTACGGTATCGTTAAATTATATTCTCCTGATGATGGCAGAACACTTGGACTGCAAGGAATGATAAATGATTTATTAAAAAAAGCAGATTTTCCTACAGGAAAGAATGTAAATGGTGAATTTGAAAAATTAAACACAAATAAACAATACAATATTGCTAGGATAATTTCTGCTGCTGAGAATTTTCCTGATACAATAAAAACAAAACTTAATGAACTAAATAAAAAAAGAAAAGAAATAAAAACACCTGTATTAGGAATCACAGGAACAGGTGGTTCAGGTAAATCATCACTCGTTGATGAAATAGTACGTAGATTTCTCTTGGATTTTCCTGAGAAAACCATAGCAATTATATGTGCCGACCCTTCAAAACGTAGAACAGGAGGAGCATTACTCGGTGATAGAATACGCATGAATTCTATTGATAATCCTAGAGTTTATATGAGATCACTTGCTACAAGAATGTCTAATCTTACTTTATCAAATTATGTAAACGATGCTGTTAATGTTGTGGTAGTAGCCGGTTATGATTTAATAATTTTAGAAACATCAGGAATTGGTCAATCAGATACTGAAATTGTTGACCACAGTGATCTTGCTTTATATGTTATGACACCTGAATATGGTGCTCCTACTCAGCTTGAGAAAATAGATATGCTCGATTATGCAGACATTATTGCTTTAAATAAATTTGATAAAAGAGGAGCATTGGATTCTTTGCGTGATGTAAAAAAACAATATGCAAGAAACCATCAACTATGGCATGACAGTCAAGATTCAATGCCTGTATTTGGAACTATTGCCTCACAATTTAATGACCCCGGAGTAAATAAATTTTATAATGCTCTTATTAAAAAAATTAAAGAAAAAACAGGAGCAAACTTTGAAAGTTCATTTTTGGAAGATGCAGAATTCTCTGAAAAAATTCATATTATTCCTCCAAAAAGAGTTAGATATTTATCTGAAATTGCCGACTCCATTAGAGCTTACAACAAATGGTCGGATAATCAGGCAGAAATTGCTGAAAGACTATTTGCTATAAATAAAACTTTAGATGAAATTGAAGATTCTGAAAATAATATTAAGAAAGTACTTGAAGAAAAATATAAAACATTAGAACTGGAATTAGACCCTAAAAATAAAATAATAATTGATAATTGGGACGCAAAATTAAAGAAGTACAAAGACCCTATATTTTCATTTAAAGTACGAGACAAAGAAATTAAAATTCAAACACATACAGAATCATTATCCCATTTACAGATTCCAAAAATTTCATTACCAAAATACAAATCATGGGGTGACATTTTAAAATGGAACTTAACAGAAAACGTACCGGGCGAATTCCCTTATGCAGCAGGTGTATTCCCTTTCAAACGCGAAGGTGAAGACCCAACAAGAATGTTTGCAGGAGAAGGCGGACCCGAAAGAACAAACAAACGCTTCCATTACGTTTCTTATGGATTAGATGCCAAAAGGCTTTCTACAGCTTTTGATTCGGTAACACTTTATGGCAGAAACCCTGGAACAAGACCTGATATTTATGGAAAGATTGGTAACTCAGGTGTTTCCATCAGTTGCCTTGATGATGCAAAAAAACTCTATTCAGGATTTAGACTTACAGACCCGAAAACTTCCGTTTCCATGACAATTAACGGACCTGCACCATCAATGACAGGATATTTTATGAATGCCGCTATTGACCAAGAGTGTGAAGTTTACATTAAAGAAAATGGACTTCTAAAAGATGTTGAAAAAAAGATAAAAGATATTTTTAAAAAGAAAGGAACAAAACTACCTGAATATAGTGGTGAATTACCAAAAGGTCATAATGGATTAGGCTTAATGCTACTTGGAGTTACAGGGGAAATGCTTCTACCCGAAGATGTTTATTTGAAAATAAAAACAGATACAATTTCTAAAGTTAGAGGTACTATTCAAGCAGATATTCTGAAAGAAGACCAAGGGCAAAATACTTGCATTTTCTCAACCGATTTTTCTCTCAAATTAATGGGCGATATGCAAGAATATTTTAATCTCAATAACATCCGAAACTTCTATTCTGTTTCAATATCAGGTTATCATATTGCCGAGGCTGGTGCCAATCCTATTTCTCAACTTGCATTTACTCTTTCCAATGGTTTTACTTACGTTGAATATTACGCCTCCAGAGGAATGGATATTAACAAATTTGCACCTAACTTATCCTTTTTCTTTTCCAATGGACTTGACCCCGAATATTCTGTACTTGGCCGTGTTGCAAGACTTATTTGGTCAAAAGGAATGAAGTATAAATACGAAGCAAATGAACGTTCTCAAAAGTTAAAATATCACATTCAAACATCAGGGCGTTCCTTACATTCTCAAGAAATTGATTTTAACGATATCAGAACAAGCCTTCAAGCACTTTATGCAATTTATGATAATTGTAACTCACTACATACCAATTCTTATGATGAAGCAATTACAACCCCAACAGAAGAATCGGTTAGAAGAGCATTAGCTATTCAGATGATTATAAACCATGAATACGGACTTGCAAAAAATCAGAATCCACTGCAAGGCTCTTTTATAATTGAAGAATTAACGGAACTCGTAGAAGAAGCTGTTCTTTCTGAGTTTGATAAAATTACCGAAAGAGGTGGTGTGCTTGGCTCAATGGAAACAATGTATCAAAGAAATAAAATACAGGAAGAATCTTTATATTATGAAACATTGAAGAATTCAGGGGAATTACCAATAATGGGTGTTAACACCTTTTTATCTTCAGAAGGCTCTCCTACTGTTATTCCGGGGGAAGTAATTCGCTCAACCGAAAAAGAAAAGAAAGCCCAAATAGAAACTGTTGATAATCTTCATAAAACATATCCTGAAAAAGCAAAAATTCTTCTTGAAGAATTACAGATTACAGCCCGAAAAAATGGAAATGTTTTTGAAAAACTTATGGAAGCTACTAAATACTGTTCCATTGGTGAAATAACAAATGCACTTTACGAAGTTGGTGGTCAATATAGGAGGAATATGTAAGTTCTATCTGACAATTATGCTATGATTGATATTTTTATTCGTTTTTTTGGCAATTCAATTAAATATGTTTTATATCTTTGTAGGCAGTTTTAACCTGATAAAGTAACTATGAGAGATAAGTACATTTCAAAGCAATCTAATGAAATTCTGACATTTTTTAATGAACAGGACAGATATTGTTTTGACTATGAACTTGCAAAAAAGGCATTGCCAAAATCTAATGATAGTGCGTTAAGAGAGTTGCTCAGCGATATGACACGCAGAGGACTTTTAATGAGAGTGAAAAGAGGATTGTATTACGTAATTCCGTATGAACAAGACGCTGAAACATTTATGCCCGATTGGCATTTGTTAGCTAAATATTTAGTGCAAGATGCAAAATATTACATAGGCTACTATTCTGCTTTGCAAGCTCACAATTTAATTACTCAACCATCATTAAAAGAACAAATTGTAGTTTCAAAACAAGTAAGACCATCAGAAATTAAAGTTAAAGAAGTGCCATTTCAATTTATTTACCATAACGAAAAGCATTTTTTTGGAACAAAGAAAATTTGGATAGATAATTTTAACAAAGTTGTTTGTTCCGACCTTGAAAAAACAATAATTGATTGTTTATTTAAACCTGACTATGCAGGAGGAATTGTAGAAATAGCAAGAGCAATTTACATTTCTCGCGATAAAATCAAATTTAATGTTTTACTGGATTATGCCGTAAAATTTAATTCACAAGCGGTAGTAAAACGACTTGGATTTATTTTAGAAATATTAAAAATTGAAACAAACACAATTGAAGATTTACAGAAATTGAAAACGAGTTCCGTTGTGCTTTTAGATACAGAACTTCCAAAATCGGGAAAAATAAAAACCAAATGGAGTATTCAACAAAATATTGAAACAGAAACCATTAAAACAGCTATCTATACATGATAAAACAGGGAGAAATACAAAGAAAAGCCCGAACAGTAGGTGTTCGAGACCAGCAAATTGAAAAAGATTACATCTTATCTTGGATTTTGCAAGCTGTGGCTATGCATAACAAATTAGCGAAAGCAATTGTTTTTAAGGGTGGAACGGTATTGAAAAAAGTATATTTTGAAGATTACAGATTTTCGGAAGACCTTGATTTTACATTGCTAGATGATAATATTCCCAATCAACAAATCTTTGATTATTTCAATGAAGTATTTGAATATGTAAGAGAAGAAGCAAATATCCCATTAGAAATAATTGATGATAACGAACATCAAGATGGTGGAATAAATTTTTACATAAGTTATATTGGTCCACTTGGCGGAATGGGAACAAATAAACGAGTGAAAGTGGATATTTCGAGAAGTAAAAAATTACAGTTTGAACCAACTTGGCTCTCCTACACCCTAGAAAAAAAATACCCTCATTTTTTTGAGTATAATAAATCGTAAATAACTCATACTCAGTAAT